>NZ_DASYBS010000192.1:0-25777 GCF_036500665.1 Cedecea sp. | reverse complement strand
GTGGCGTATATTACGCTTTCCTCTTTCAGAGTCAAGCGTTTATTTTCGCTTTCGTCTGACTGACTACCGGGTTGTTAAGCCGCTTTCGAAGCCGCTTCGCCGTGTCAGTGGAGGCGCATTATAGGGAGTTCTCAGAGCCTTACAAGTATAAAATACAAAATAATTGCCGATCGCTCACTTTCCAGGCTAAGCGTCTAAATTCCGGTCGCGATTGATTCTTTTTCAAACAAAAACGAGCCCGAACGGGCTCGTTTTTTACGTTATGTGACTTACTGCACTGCCACAATATGGTTGTTTTTCACTTCCAGCTGAATTGTTTTCCCTGGAATCAGCTCTCCGGAGAGAATTTGCTGAGCCAGCGGGTTCTCAATTTGCTGCTGGATAGCGCGTTTCAGCGGACGCGCCCCATACACCGGGTCATATCCGTTTTCACTAAGCAGCTTCAGCGCCTCATCTGAGATATTCACCCCGTAGCCACGCTCCTCGAGCCGTTTGTACAAACGCTGCAGCTGGATCTGCGCAATAGAAGCAATGTGGCGCTCACCCAGAGGATGGAAGACAACGACTTCATCTATACGGTTAATGAACTCAGGACGGAAGCTTTGGCTAACCACGCCCAGCACCAGATCCTTCATGTGACCGTAATCCAGTTCGCCAAAACGCTCCTGAATTAAGTCTGAGCCAAGGTTCGAGGTCATAATGACAACCGTATTACGGAAATCAACGGTTCTGCCCTGTCCATCGGTCAAACGACCGTCATCAAGGACCTGCAGCAGGATGTTAAACACATCCGGATGTGCCTTCTCGACCTCATCCAGCAGAATGACTGAGTAAGGACGACGACGAACGGCTTCCGTCAGATAACCGCCTTCTTCATAACCCACATAGCCAGGAGGCGCACCCACCAGCCGCGATACGGAGTGTTTCTCCATAAACTCGGACATATCGATCCGCACCATCGCATCGTCGCTGTCGAACATAAAGTTCGCCAACGCTTTGCACAGCTCGGTCTTACCTACCCCGGTTGGCCCCAGGAACAGGAACGAACCGATTGGGCGATTCGGGTCAGATAGCCCTGCGCGGCTACGGCGAATAGCGTTTGATACCGCCTCGACGGCTTCATCCTGGCCAATCACGCGCTGATGAAGATCTTTTTCCATACGTAATAGCTTGTCGCGCTCGCCTTCCAGCATTCGGGCAACCGGGATCCCGGTCCAGCGCGCCAGCACTTCGGCAATTTCTGCATCCGTCACTTTATTACGCAGCAGACGCATGGTTTTCCCTTCGCTCTGGGTCGCCGCCGCCAGCTGTTTTTCCAACTCAGGAATTTTCCCGTACTGCAGTTCGGACATCCGCCCCAGGTCGCCGACGCGGCGCGCCTGCTCGATAGCAATTTTCGCCTGCTCAAGTTCAGCCTTGATGGTCTGCGTACCGGACAGCGAGGCTTTCTCCGCCTTCCACTCTTCTTCGAGCTCAGAGTACTGGCGTTCTTTATCTTCCAGTTCTTCATTCAGCATGCTGAGTCGTTTCTGACTGGCTTCATCAGACTCTTTCTTCAGCGCCTGCTGCTCCAGCTTGAGCTGGATAATGCGGCGATCGAGACGGTCCAGCTCTTCCGGCTTGGAATCTATCTGCATACGAATGCTGGATGCGGCTTCATCAATAAGGTCGATGGCCTTATCCGGCAGTTGACGATCGGCAATATAGCGATGAGACAGCGTGGCTGCCGCCACAATTGCCGGATCGGTAATTTGTACATGGTGATGCAGCTCATAGCGTTCTTTCAGCCCGCGCAGAATCGCAATGGTGTCTTCTACAGTAGGCTCCGCCACGAACACTTTTTGGAAACGTCGTTCTAGCGCAGCATCCTTCTCTATATATTGGCGATATTCATCGAGCGTGGTCGCGCCAACGCAGTGGAGTTCACCACGAGCAAGCGCCGGCTTGAGCATGTTCCCGGCATCCATTGCGCCGTCGGCTTTACCTGCGCCAACCATAGTATGCAGCTCATCAATAAACAGAATGACGTTACCTTCCTGCTTAGAGAGATCGTTCAGCACGCCTTTCAGACGTTCTTCGAACTCACCGCGGTATTTGGCCCCTGCCACCAGCGCGCCCATATCCAGCGCGAGAACCCGACGACCTTTCAAGCCTTCTGGTACTTCACCATTAATGATGCGCTGTGCAAGCCCTTCGACGATGGCCGTTTTACCGACGCCCGGTTCACCAATCAGTACCGGGTTGTTTTTTGTACGGCGCTGCAATACCTGGATAGTACGGCGAATTTCTTCATCACGGCCAATAACCGGATCCAGCTTGCCTTGTTCGGCCCGCTCAGTTAAATCAACGGTGTATTTCTTCAATGCCTGACGTTGGTCTTCGGCACCCTGATCGTTCACGCTCTCCCCTCCACGCATTTGCTCAATCGCGGCGGTTACGTTCGCTGGCGTTGCGCCCGCTGCTTTCAGCAAATCGGTCAGAGTGCCGCGAGAGTCAAGTACCGCCAGAACAAACAGCTCTGACGAAATAAAGTTATCGTTTCGTTTTTGTGCCAGCTTGTCGCACAGGTTCAATACGCGTACCAGATCCTGAGAAGGCTGGACGTCGCCGCCGGTGCCCTCTACCTGCGGCAAACGGCTTAGCGCCTGCTCGATGTCAGTACGTAATTTGCCCGCGTTCACCCCCGCAGAGGTCAGTAACGGACGCACAGATCCCCCTTCCTGATTGAGCAAAGCGCTCATCAGATGCAGAGGTTCGATGAATTGATTGTCGTGCCCAAGCGCAAGAGATTGGGCATCGGCGAGAGCAAGCTGGAATTTATTGGTAAGACGATCCAGACGCATAACTCCTCCCATAAACAGGTCAAATTTGCTACTGGAGATTAAATGAGGTCATCCCTCAATTATTCAAGGTTAATGACCTGAAATATATGAAGCGCGAGCGACACGCACTGGATCGTCTTGATTCGATAGGTTATATCAGCCAGATGAAACTTGCCATACGACCTGTGGTTCTGTCGCGGCGGTATGAGAAGAAATCGCCGCTTTCGGTCCAGGTACAGCGGTCGCCGCCGTACACCTGCGTAACCCCCACGTTCGCCAGCCGCTGCCTTGCAAGCTGGTAGATATCAGCATAGTACTTTTCACCCGCAGCGCGGAAAGCGCTTGCCGCTTTTTCGTCCTTTGCCATAAAGGCTTCACGGACTTCCGGCCCGACTTCAAATGCCAGAGGGCCAATTGCCGGCCCAAGCCAGGCGCGAATGTTCTGCGGAGCGTCCTGGAAACAAGCTACCGTATCTTCAAGCACGCCGTCACACAAACCGCGCCAGCCTGCATGAGCTGCGGCAACTTCCGTTCCCGCGTCATTACAAAATAACACCGGCAGGCAATCTGCCGTCATCACCGCACAAACCGTCCCCGGCGTATTGCTATAAGAAGCATCCGCACGCTTTGAAGCGTACGGTTCACCCGTTAGCCTTAACACCGTTTTACCGTGAACCTGCTCAAGCCAGACTGGCTTCGAAGGCAAACCTGCCGCGGCGTAAAACAACCGACGGTTCTCTTCGACGTGCTCCAGGTTATCGCCACAGTGGGCGCCCAGATTCATCGAGTCGTACGGCGCGAGGCTAACGCCGCCGATACGGGTTGAGCTACAGGAGGCGACCCCTTGAGGAAGGGGCCACTGCGGGACGATCGTTTTGATCATAACCAGTCCAGTTGATCCTTGTGGATTTCAGTATCGACGCGCAGGGCTTCGATAAGTTCAACCATATCCTGCGGGATTGGTGCACTCCATTCCATCAGAATCCCACTGACAGGATGGTAAAGACGCAGCATGGTAGCGTGCAGGGCCTGGCGATCGAACTTGCGCAGTACGCTGACAAACTCTTCTGATGCACCCTTTGGCGGACGCGGGCGGCCACCGTACAGCTGATCGCCCACCAGCGGGTGACTGATGTGCGCCATGTGTACACGAATCTGGTGTGTACGGCCGGTTTCCAGGCGCAGACGCAGGCGCGTATGAACGCGGAAGTGTTCCATAATACGGTAGTGCGTCACCGCTGGTTTACCCATCGGGTGCACGGACATATGGGTACGTTTAGTCGGATGACGGCTGATTGGCTCTTCCACCGTACCGCCACCGGTCATATGGCCGATAGCAACGGCCTCATACTCACGGGTAATCTCGCGCAGCTGGAGTGCTTCAACCAGGCGTGTTTGCGCCGGAACGGTCTTCGCGACGACCATCAGGCCGGTGGTGTCTTTATCCAGACGGTGAACGATACCCGCGCGCGGTACATCGGCAATCGGCGGATAGTAATGCAGCAACGCATTCAGCACCGTGCCGTCAGGGTTGCCCGCACCGGGGTGAACGACCAGATCACGCGGCTTGTTAATAACCAGAATATCTTCATCTTCATAAACAATATTCAGGGGGATATCCTGAGGTTCCCAGCGCGCTTCTTCTTCAATTTCTGCATTGATAGCAACGAGTTCGCCACCCAATACTTTTTCTTTCGGCTTGTCCCAGACAACGCCGTTGACCGTAACTCGCTGGTCAAGAATCCATTCTTTTATGCGCGAACGCGAATAATCCGGGAACAATTCGGCCAATGCCTGATCTAAGCGTTGACCCAGTTGTGAATCGGACACCGTTTCGGTGAGTTGTACTAGTTGTGCCATAGACAGCTTCTTTCGTTAACGTTGGGTTTTACGGCAATGCCGTTTAATATAATGTGCTATTGTAGCTGGTCTTTATCGGGAGCCGGAACACGAACTCTCCCGGAAATAACATTACTTAGGAAAGTCAAACGTCATGACGCGCATGAAATATCTGGTGGCAGCGGCCACGTTGAGCCTGGCTTTGGCTGGTTGCTCCAGTTCCAAGGATGAGGTTCCTGATAATCCGCCTTCTGAGATCTATGCGACTGCCCAGCAAAAGCTGCAGGACGGTAACTTTAAAGCGGCGATAACGCAACTGGAAGCGCTGGATAACCGTTATCCGTTCGGCCCGTACTCTCAGCAAGTGCAGTTGGATCTGATTTACGCTTACTATAAAAATGCGGACTTACCGCTGGCTCAGGCGGCGATCGATCGCTTCATGCGTCTTAATCCGACTCATCCAAACATCGACTACGTACTTTACATGCGTGGCCTGACGGACATGGCGTTAGATGACAGCGCGCTGCAGGGCTTCTTCGGCGTTGACCGTTCTGACCGCGATCCGCAGCACGCCCGCGACGCGTTCAACGACTTCTCGAAGCTGGTGCGCGGCTACCCTAACAGCCAGTACGTAACCGACGCCACCAAACGCCTCGTGTTTCTGAAAGATCGCCTGGCGAAATATGAGCTTTCCGTGGCGCAATATTACACGAAACGCGGCGCATGGGTTGCAGTAGTTAATCGCGTTGAAGGAATGCTGCGTGATTACCCGGACACTCAGGCAACCCGCGACGGCTTAAAGCTGATGGAAAATGCCTATCGCGAGATGCAGATGCCGGGCCAGGCCGACAAAGTCGCGAAGATTATTGCCGCGAACAGCAGCAATACCTGATCCACTACGTCATAAGAAAAACGGCAGCCCCGGCTGCCGTTTTTTTATCTGCCAACGCCAAAACTGAAACGGTTTAGCGTCAGGTCATCCCATCAAATATGGACGCGATTGTGGATTACCACAAGTGCTAAAAACACATATCCTGTCCTGCCTCACAAAAAGGCTTCCTTGACAAAAAGTGACAAAATAATGTGATTTAAATCACACATTCTGACATTGGGAGCGGTATGCTGGAGTTACCAAGACGGCAAAGACAAGAGGTAACTTTATGACAATGAACATTACCAGCAAGCAAATGGAAATCACCCCAGCTATTCGCCAGCATGTCGCCGACCGTCTCAGCAAACTGGACAAGTGGCAAACTCATCTAATTAATCCACATATCATCTTGTCCAAAGAACCTCAGGGTTTTGTGGCTGACGCCACGATTAACACACCGAATGGGCACCTTGTAGCCAGTGCCAGACATGAAGATATGTATACGGCTATCAACGAATTAATCAGCAAACTGGAGCGACAATTAAACAAAGTGCAGCACAAAGGTGAAGCACGTCGCACAGCAGGTTCAGTGAAAGACGTGTCCTTTGCAGAAGCAGAAGCCGACGAAGAGTAACAGGTTACTCTCCTTCCACTCACCGCAACGCGCCTCCGGGCGCGTTTTTTATTGACAGAACGAAAACAGAGCAGGTACTTTAACTCTTAGATTACTCAGGAAACCTGACATGAAACTTTTCCCGTTCTTCTTCGCATTCTTTTTTACCTTCCCCTGACCAGGAGGCAATTCGTCGTGTGATAAAGAATGCGAAGACGAACAAACAAGCCTCCCAACCGGGAGGCTTTTTTATGGATATCGAAAAGGTAGCGTTATGACCGAAATTAATCCGTTGCTGGACCTACGCGATAAAATCAGCGCACTGGATGAAAAGCTGTTAGCCCTGTTGGCAGAGCGTCGCTTGCTGGCAGTTGAGGTTGGCAAAGCAAAACTCGCTTCTCACCGCCCGGTACGCGATATCGATCGTGAAAGAGATTTACTGGAGCGCCTGATTACCCTCGGTAAAGACCACCATCTCGATGCCCACTACATCACGCGCCTGTTTCAGCTCATTATTGAAGACTCGGTTCTTACACAGCAAACTCTGCTGCAACAGCATCTGAATAAAACCAATCCTCATTCTGCTCGTATCGCTTTTCTTGGCCCGAAAGGTTCTTACTCTCACCTTGCTGCGCGCCAGTATGCCGCTCGTCACTTTGAGCAGTTCATCGAAAGCGGCTGCGCCAAGTTCCACGATATCTTCAACCAGGTGGAAACAGGCCAAGCGGATTACGCCGTTGTGCCGATTGAAAACACCAGTTCGGGTGCCATAAACGACGTTTACGATCTGCTGCAACACACCAGCCTGTCGATCGTTGCCGAAATGACGGTGCCGATTGACCACTGCGTGCTGGTTTCCGGCTCTACCGACCTCGAGCAGATCCAGACTGTTTACAGTCACCCTCAGCCTTTCCAGCAGTGCAGCCAGTTCATCAATCGCTATCCACACTGGAAAATTGAGTACACCGAAAGCACCTCTGCGGCAATGGAGAAAGTCGCGCAGGCTAACTCCCCTTACGCAGCGGCGTTGGGCAGTGAAGCCGGTGGTGCGCTTTACGGCCTGCAGGTGCTCGAACGTAACCTGGCTAACCAGACCCAGAACATCACCCGCTTTGTGGTGCTGGCGCGTAAGGCCGTTGAGGTTTCTGACCAGGTACCCGCGAAAACCACTCTGCTGATGGCAACCGGTCAGCAGGCCGGTGCGCTGGTAGAGGCGTTGCTTGTACTACGTAATCACAACCTGATCATGACCAAGCTCGAATCACGCCCAATCAACGGTAACCCGTGGGAAGAGATGTTCTATCTGGATATTCAGGCAAACCTGAAAGATGAGGCAATGCGTAAGGCGTTGCGCGAGCTGGGGGAAATCACCCGCTCCCTGAAAGTGCTCGGCAGCTATCCAAGCGAAAATGTGGTACCGGTCGATCCCATTTGATTAAAGTGCCCGCCCGACCTGTGTCGGGCGGGCGCATTACGCTTCGCGAAACGTCAATTTTTCCATTCCAGCCACGTCTACACGTAAAGTGAAGATAGCCCCGGAAAGCGGCAGACTTGCTACCTCGTCCTCGTCCATATTTTCCCTGGTGGTGGTGATAAATAGCGTTTTCATATCATCACCACCAAAGCAGACCATCGTTGGGCAGCGCACGGGCAAGCTGTGCTCTTCAACAATCTCCCCCTGAGGTGAAATACGCGCAATACGGTAGCCATCAAACAGCGCCGTCCAATAGTAGCCTTCGCTGTCCAGCGCAGCTCCGTCAGGAACACCCTCGTTTTTGGCAAATCGCTTAAAGACTTCACGTACGCCCGGCTCACCTTGCGCATCCAGAGGGGTGCGGTAAATCACGGCATTCGGCGTGTCCGAGGTATACATCCATTGTCCATCCGCGCTAAATGCCAGTCCGTTAGCGCCGTGAATATCATGCTGAATCACATGCGGCGTCAGATCGTTATCCACCCGACAAAGTAACGCGCCATTATAGTCACCAGGCCCCCAGAACGTGCCGGCGTAAAAACGCCCCTGCCTGTCGGTTCCGCCGTCGTTGAAACGTGCCAGATCCGGGTTACTCGGGTTATCGCAAACTTTGCCCACAATCAACCCGGTGTTATTGGTCAGCCAAATCCCGCTTCGCATTGCCACAATAAACCCGCCGGTCTCGCGCAGTGCAAAGCAGCCCACCTCTTCGGAAAACTGAATAATGTCATGCTTGCCGCTGGCAAGATGATAGCGGTGGATTTCATTCTCAAGAATATCCGTCCAGTAGAGGCTACCTTCTTCTGCGCTCCACGTAGGGCATTCGGGTAAGTGACCGATATAGTCGAACAGCAGCTGAGGCTCAGCCATTTCAGGTATCCTTTTGGCAAACAAAAAAGCCAGCGGGTAAACTCCCACTGGCTTTTGATTATAAAACCTTTTGCCACTTACTGGCGGTTATCATTTGCCTGGCGTAACAGGACGCGGCTCTCATTCTGGAAACGTTGAGCGTAATCCCCGAACCAGTGCTCCACTTTACGGAAGCTGTCGATAAACGCCTGCTTGTCACCGTGTTCCAGCAGGCCAATCGCCTCGCCGAAGCGCTTGTAATAGCGCTTAATCAGCGCCAGATTACTTTCCGACGACATAATAATGTCGGCATAAAGCTGTGGATCCTGGGCGAACAGTCGGCCCACCATCGCCAGCTCGAGACGGTAAATCGGCGATGACAGCGCCAGAAGCTGCTCAAGCTGTACGTTTTCTTCCGCCAGATGCAGCCCATACGCGAAGGTCGCGAAGTGGCGCAGTGCCTGAATAAACGCCATATTCTGGTCGTGCTCAACGGCGCTGGAACGGTGCAAACGCGCGCCCCAAACCTGAATCTGTTCCAGCAGCCACTGATAAGCTTCCGGCTGGCGGCCGTCGCAGTAAACCACAACCTGTTTTGCCAGACTGCCGCTGTCCGGGCCAAACATCGGGTGCAGGCCAAGTACCGGGCCAGAATGTACCGCCAGCATCGCCTGCAGCGGGCCATTCTTCACTGAAGCTAAATCCACCAGAATGCAGTCCGCCGGCAGCGGAGGCAACTTAGCGATAACCTGCTCGGTGATATGAATCGGTACGCTTACAATCACCATGCCCGCATCGGCCAACAGTTCCGGCGCTTTATCCCAGTCCTCTTTTTCAAGAATACTAACCCGGTAGCCGGAAAGCGTCAGCATTTTTTCAAACAGACGCCCCATCTGGCCGCCGCCGCCCACAATCACCACCGGACGCAGTGAAGGATGCAGGGTTTTAAAGCCCTTATCGTTCTCGCTGGAGTACGACTCGCGCATTACGCGGCGCAGCACGTCTTCAATTAAATCCGGTGGAACCCCTAAGGCTTCGGCCTCTTTACGGCGAGACGCCAGCATGGAGGTTTCTCGCTCCGGCACATAAATAGGTAAGCCGAAGCGGCTTTTTACTTCACCCACTTCCGCCACCAGTTCCAGCCGCTTAGCCAGCAAATCCAGTAGCGCTTTATCCACTTCATCGATTTGATCGCGCAGCGCGGTCAATTCAGCCACCATAGTAAACCTCTTATGCCTGACGAGCCGCCAGCACACCGCTCAGATCTTTGTGGATCTCACGCAGCAGGCTGTCCGTAGTTTCCCAGTCGATGCATGCATCGGTCACGGACACGCCGTATTTCATTGCGCTGCGCGGCTGCTCTGATGATTGATTACCTTCATGGATATTACTTTCAATCATCAGGCCAATAATAGAGCGGTTACCATCTTTAATCTGAGCAATGGCGGATTCTGCCACGCCCGGCTGGCGACGGAAGTCTTTATTTGAGTTGCCATGGCTGCAATCTATCATCAAGGACGGACGCAGGCCTGCTTTCTGCATTTCGGCTTCACACTGGGCAACATCCGCCGGGCTGTAGTTAGGCGCTTTGCCGCCGCGCAGAATCACATGCCCATCCGGGTTACCCTGAGTCTGCAGCAGGCAAACCTGCCCTGCCTGGTTAATGCCCACGAAACGGTGCGGCATAGCGGCAGCGCGCATGGCGTTAATCGCCGTCCCCAGGCTGCCATCGGTACCATTTTTAAAACCAACCGGCATAGAAAGGCCAGAAGCCATTTCGCGGTGTGTCTGGGATTCAGTAGTGCGGGCACCAATTGCAGACCAGCTAAACAGGTCGCCCAGGTATTGTGGACTATTTGGATCCAGCGCCTCGGTTGCCAGCGGCAGCCCCAGGCTTACCAGCTCAACCAGCAGGCGACGCGCAATTTTCAGCCCTGCTTCCACATCAAACGAGCCATCCATATGCGGGTCGTTGATAAGCCCTTTCCAACCAACGGTAGTACGAGGCTTTTCAAAATAGACGCGCATCACGAGGTACAGACTATCGCTAACTTGTTCAGACAGAGCTTTAAAACGACGAGCGTATTCAATAGCAGCTTCCGGATCGTGGATCGAGCAAGGTCCACAAACCACCAGCAGACGCGGATCGCGACCGGCAATGATGTTGGAAATCGTCTGACGGGATTGCTCAATTTGCGCTTCCTGAGCCACAGTGAGTGGGAATTCCGCTTTCAGCTGATCCGGCGTGATAAGTATTTGTTCGTCAGAGATATGAACATTGTTAAGCGCGTCTTTTTGCATGATGGCTGTCCTGTATTTAGCTCGTTTGCGATAGTCGTTTCCTCGTGGAGGAGGTCTTACTTTACCCGCCAGCAGTAAAGATTGCAATCCAATATACGTAAATTAATAGTTACACTAACGATTCAATAGCGCTTACAAACGCATCAATCGTAAAGAAAATATTACACTCGACATAAAAATGCGTGTTTTATGGACAAAAATGCAATAACAAACAAAACCGCGCGTAAAAATTCATTCCCCTTCTATGCTGATATTATCCAGGCGCGTGGTAGTTTTTCTTCGTGGAGGATATAGATAACGATTTGCGCCATCATTTCAGGGCTATTCTCTTTATTATTTTCAATAATCAGGAATATCATCACACCTGGGAATGAATGACGGGATAATGCGGGAGTGATATGCTCAACGTCGATACCATAAATAATAAAGGCCCGTTTCACAGGCTACGCGGCTTTTGGTCAGGTGGAGCGTGAAAACCATGCCTATTTCGCGCGTGCTAACTTTATTTACGGCGTTTTTCGTCTGCCTGATATTTATGTCCCGAACGCTGGCCTCTCAACCGGCTAGCCCGGCTCTGTCTGACAAGGTTCGTACCATTGTTGCCGGTATTGTAAGCTATACGCGCTGGCCCCAGCTTCAGGGTCTTCCCAGACTGTGTATCTTCTCAACCGCCGCCTATGCCGCTACGCTGAGCAATAAAAATAGCGATATATCCTTTCAGCCGCTGCTCATTAAGTCGGACGAAGAGGCATTACGGGCACAATGCGACGGGATCTATTTTGGTAACGAGTCACCACAACAGCAGTTGCAATTAATAGAACGCTATCAGTCTCGACCCTTATTGTTAATTGCCGAGCAAAACCCACAGTGCATAATTGGCAGCGCTTTCTGCCTGAATATTCATAAAGACGCAGTTTCTTTTTCGGTAAATCTTGATGCATTAACGCGAAGCGGCGTCAGGGTTAGTCCGGATGTATTACTGCTGGCTCGGCCTGGGAATAATAGTCATGAATAAGGATTTGACCATGCCGTCACGTCCGACGTTTAAAGGAACGTTACGCAGAATCAGCATTATTAGTGTGGTAATAGCCATGCTCATTGTCTGGCTGTTGCTTTCCGTCGCCTCAATGTTGACGCTCCGGCAATACGCCCAAAAAAATCTGGAGTTACTGGCCGTTACCGTTAGCCACAGCCTGGAGGCAGCGGTTGTTTTCCGCGATGGCGCTGCCGCAAATGAAACCCTCGCGATACTGGGCAAACAAGGGCAGTTTACCGCCGCAAAGGTTGTGGACGCTAACGGTAAAGAATTGACCCACTGGCAGGCCGATAAACCCGCTCAGCGCGATATGGTCGGTGGACTGGTCACGCAGTGGCTCTATCCCCATCCTATCAGGCAGCCCATCTGGCATAACGGTAAAATCATCGGCGAAATGCGCCTGATCGGGACGGATGCCACCGTTACCCTGTTCGTCTGGCTTTCATTAGGCGTACTGACGGCCTGTATTCTACTGGCCTCTGTTATCGCATTGGGTATTTCACGCCACCTGCATCAAGACATTGATGCCGCACTGCAGAATATTACCGACGTGGTTCACGACGTGCGCAGCAACCGCAATTTTTCCCGTCGCGTATCGCCGGAAAAAATCGAAGAATTCCACCTTTTTGCCCTCGACTTTAATAGCCTGCTGGATGAGATGGAAGAGTGGCAAAGCCAGCTACAGCTTAAGAACGCCTCGCTGCAAAAAACCGCACTCCAGGACTCTCTCACTGGCCTGGCAAACCGTGCGGCCTTCCGCTGTGCTTTGGATAAGCTGATTGAAGATGCAGATACACTGAAAGACAGTGCTCTGTTGTTTATGGACGGCGATAATTTCAAGTTTGTTAATGATACCTGGGGGCACGCTGCGGGAGACGCCGTGCTCATTGAAGTCGCAAAACGGCTACTGGCTTTTGCTAACACCCGCCATCTGGCCTTCCGTCTGGGCGGTGACGAATTTGCCATGCTGCTCCACTCTGTTAATAGCGATAACGAAGCAACTCTGGTGCTAAAGCAGCTAAAAGAAATTATCGAGCAACCCATTCTCCTCCCGGGAGGGCACTGGGTCACGATGACGCTTAGCGTCGGCGTTGCGCTCGCTAAAGATATTACGTCGGCGGAAAACCTGATGGAAACCGCTGACCGCAATATGTATATAGAAAAACACAAGCAACGTGAGTTGCTTACAAAACAGCACCAAAGGAATTCATTATGATAGCTTCGCGCTTATTCGCACCAGCAATGCTCTTTTCATTCCTGTTAACCGGCTGCCAGGCTCCACCCTCGACGTTCTCTCCTGAGCAAGTTGCCGCCATGCGCTCCTATGGCTTCTCTGAGTCAAACGACGGCTGGTCACTTGGGCTGTCCGACAAGATCCTGTTTGGTAAAAACCAATACAAATTGCAGCCTGAAAGCTATCAAACCATCCAGTCAATGGCCGCGAAGCTCTCAGCAACCGGCCTGAAGCACGCCCGCCTTGATGGCCATACCGATAACTACGGCGAAGACGGCTACAATGAACAGCTCTCTCTCAAGCGCGCGAATATCGTCGCGGATGTCTGGGCTGAAGGCGCTAAAATCCCGCGCAGCAATCTCACCACGCAAGGACTCGGTAAGAAATATCCGGTGGCCAGCAACAGTACCGGCGAAGGCCGTGCCGAAAACCGCCGCGTTGCGGTCGTCATTACGGCCCCATAATTTCAGCGAATTCCGCGCATAAAAAAGGGCTGCCAGATGGCAGCCCTTTCAGTCCGGTGACAAACAGCTGAAAAACGTGATTTTCAGCTGTTTGGGGTAAAGCAGAGAACATAGTTCATCTTTTTATTCGCACACCGTTCTGACCTTTTTACAGGTAATGCACTTCGACATTTACGCTATAAAAAAGGGCTGCCGGATGGCAGCCCTTTTATTTGGATGTCGCCTAAGCGAATCTTAGTTAAGACGCTTCTAGGAAGCGACTAGGGGAATCAATGATTTGCATATTTCATAATAAGTTACGCACATCCTAGGTATACTTTAAACCACCCTCGCACATGCTCCGTGGTCAATCGGTGGACATTATCAAACTCAGGGGATTCAATTCGACAGCCTGTTCGAGATGGTCAGGCGCAAAGTGTGCATACTTCATAGTTTCACGAATGTTAGCGTGGCCGAGTATCTTTTGAAGTACAAGGATGTTACCGCCGTTCATCATAAAATGCGCACCGAAAGTATGACGCAACACGTGTGTCTTTTGCCCTTCTGTAAGCTCAATGTCTGTGAACAGAAGCATTTTCTTGAATTCCTGATAGCAAGGCTTAAACATCTTGCCCTGACGGGTCGCTAATTTTTCATAAAGCCACTTAGGGATTGGAACGGTACGATTCTTTTTGCCTTTAGTTTTTGTGAACGTCAGTTTGTACGGCGAAAGCTGAGGGCGGGTTAATCGTTCAGCCTCCCCCCACCGCGCACCGGTTGCCAGGCAAATTTCAGCAATCTGTGTAAGGTCTTCATGTCCATATTTCTGACAGGCCAGCATGAGCTGAGGGATTTGCTCAAGGGTCAGCCAGGACATTTCTTTTTCAGCTTCTTTGAAGACGCGAATTCCATCCAGAGGATTAGGTAAACTCCACTCCCCTAACCGCTTTAATTCGTTAAATACGGCTTCAAGATATTGCTGCTCGCGATTGACCGTTATCGGTTTGGCTACCCATTTAGCCGGGTCCGTATGGTAACCATTATCAATCCTGCCGCTAAGACGCTGGTCGCGGTAATGCGCCCAATCCTTAGCAGTAAGTTGTGAAGCTACCGGGTCGCCGAGTCCGTTGCAGACGATTTGCAATTTAGCCAGTCGGGATTTACTGGCAACCAACGCCTGCCCGTGCAGGTTATGCCATAGCTGAATAACTTCACTGAGTTTGCGGCGGTCTTCTTTCTCTGACATCCACGGCTTATCTTTGGCCTCATCACGATAATATTGCTCATAAGCCACCGCCTCACCTTTCGTGGTGAAGCGTTTACGCACGCGACGACTTTCTCGCCCACCAACGCGGAAATCACACAGCCACTCCCCGGATGAAAGCTTTTTAACTACCATGTTTAAATACTTTTGCTCAATGTCAGAAAGACCATGCCGACACAGTTGATTTCATCGACAAGACACTCAAACTGCGAGGCACCATTTTTGACTGTCAGCCGGTTACCGGGAAGCCGAGCAACATCGTACACATCGCAGGTGCCGTCAACGTCAATCAGCCACCGTCCATTTGCGATATTTTTAGCATCCAGATCCACAAGCCAGCGTTGACCAGTTTTTTCGACCAGTACAGGGTTATTAACACCGGATTCGATCTGCGACTCATCGCAGAACCAGTAACCGCTCGTCGAAAGTTGACCTGTATGGATACTGTATTTAGTGATTTGCCTAAGGCCAGCAGGCAGAGCTGTTAGCGGCTCAGGTTGCACTTGTGTCTGTTGCTCATTCATGGGCCCGATACCTGTGGCCAGCCAGTATAAAGATGCGCCAGTATCAAGCGCACAGACTATAACCACATCACCGGGGAAATGCTCGCGTCTTACCCATGCACTCATTGTGCCTGATGGAATATGGAGATGGTCGCCCAACTCCTTTTGCATAGTGAAACCGTAAGCCTGCATGATGCGCTGCAAAACCTTTTTACCGCCAGAATTCTGCATTGCCTCCATCAATCTCATACCCTGCATAGGGTAATGTCCGGGCTCAAGTCTTACATTTGTAAGTTCACTTCCATCCATAAGCCATTTGAGGTCAGCGCCAGTATCAAATGAGCATTGAATCAAATAATCGCCAGGAACTTTGCCGCGCTTCACCCAATTACTGATGGTTGATAGAGGTACATGCGTTATTTCTGAGTATTCAGGACGATTTTTCACACCGTAAGAAATAAGAATCCTTTCAATAACTTGCTTAACATCATCAGTCACACCACTCATAAAAGGCTCCAAAAACTACCATTAAGAGGTTTACACAAACCCCCATAGGGGTTAATCTTTGCCTCAACACACCGCAAATGTGTCAAAACATACTAAAAACCAAACCAACCGGAGATGATCACTTATGAATCTTCAAATTGCAATCCCCAATGGCCCAGACTTCCTCTCATATGACGAGTTCGCAAAGCAGTACGGATGCAGCCTGAACACCGTCAAAGAGATGGTAAAACGCGGCGAGTTGCTTCTGGTACCACGTACCCGCGAGGGCAGCCTTGGTCGCATCAATATGATTGCCTTTCGCGCAAAGCTGTTAGCGCAGGCGATGAATTCGCGCTATGCCGTGTTCCAGTAACTTAATTTTGCAAGTTATATGAGGTTGCAGCATGTTAGATTTTCGCATTTCCTCACATGCACACTTTGACGAGGCTTGCCGGAAGTTCGCGGAGACCCACAAAGTGAGCGAGCTCGCAGTCAAGGCCGGTATTAAACCGCACACGCTGTATAACAAGCTCAACCCGGAACAGCCTCACCAGCTCACCCCGCGTGAGATTTGGGTGCTGACCGATATCACCGAGGATTCAACCCTGGTTGATGGTTTTCTCGCGCAGATTCATTGTCTGCCATGTGTACCGGTCAATGGTCTGGCAAAGGACAAATTGCAGTCATACGTCATGCACGCAATGAGCAAACTCGGTGAACTGGCAAGCGACGCAGTATCAACAGGACGACTGACCTTGGCCCGTAAAAGCTCAATGGTTGAGAGCATTAATTCAGGGATCCGAATGCTGTCACTTTCTGCAATGGCACTGCAGGCTCGTTTACAGACTAACCCGGCTATGTCGAGCGTTGTCGATAGCGTGAGCGGTATCAGCGCATCGTTTGGGCTGATTTGAGGTGACTATGCTGACTAAAGAACCATCTTTCGCATCACTTCTCGTAAAGCAAAGCCCGGCAATGCACTATGGTCACGGCTGGATCATGGGGAAGCATGGCAAACGCTGGCACCCGAGCCCCGACCAGTCTGCATTGTTAAATGGTCTTTGCGCTAAAAAGCCGTCTTTGTTTACCTGTCTGATTAAACGTTGGAGGACTCAATGAAAAATGCAGTGCTCTCTTCATCCGTCCCGGCGGTAAAAAAAGAATTTAACAATGTGTACTTTATACATTCGCGTATTGATGAGCCGTTAAAAATGACCGGCGACGAATGTCTCGCGCGTTTTCGCCAGCAATTAAAGGCGACGAGTAACGCCGCGCAGCGTAATTTTAATAAACTTAATGATAATTTTAAATTCGTTGTCCTGACACTGGCGAACCGTAAAGAGCCAGCGGCATTTAAATCGGACGAAATCGGCAAACCGTTTGAGTACTTCGATAAGCCACGCCGCTATCTCATTATTGAGTCGATGAACGAATTAACGCGCTGGGGAAATATACTTCCTCGTCATTTTTCGAAACACGATATTTATCTGGCTGATTAATTAATAACTTTCAAAAACAAGGCGTAAACCCGCCGGGCATTCTTTTGCCCAAATCAGGAGAAATACAAATGAGAAATATTCAGGTACGTGAATTTCAGGTTGATAACGATGCGCTGGGGACGTTGTTGAGCCAGGCAAAGAACGAAGAACGTAAAGCGCGCGCAGCTGCCGTTTCCATTCGCCTTGAAGCCCTAGCAACTCACATCACTAACAAAGGTATGGATGGTAAAGAAGCCGCTGAACTGCTGCGCCGCGAAGCCATTCGTTTTGAGCATGAAGCACAGGAGCTGCACTAATGGCTGATTCAATGGACCTCGTACAGCAGCGCGTTGAAGAAGAACTCCAGCGCCACATCCACACCGCCCGCAATAAAACGCCGGGCGTTTCCCGTGTTCTCTGCATTGATTGCGATGCACCGATCCCGCCAGCACGCCGCCGCGCCATTCCGGGCGTGCAGTGCTGTGTCACCTGTCAGGAAATTTCAGAGCTGAAAGGCAAACACTATAACGGAGGTGCGGTATGAATACCGATAAGATGACAATTAGCCAACGTGCAAATCAATGGCTTGATAATGACTACTTATTTATTGATACCGAAACGACCGGGCTGGGTGATGATGCGGAAATAATTGAAATATGCATTATTGATAGTTATGGGTTTATTATGCTTAATACGCTTATTAAGCCCACTAAGCCTATCCCTGATGAAGCAATAGCCATTCATGGAATTACTAATGAAATGGTAGCTTTTGCGCCTGCCTGGACTGATATATGCGGGGCAGCGGAGGAACTATTTCGGCGCTTTGGGTTTGTTGTCTATAACGCCGATTTTGATCTCCGGTTAATTCGTCAGACCTACGCATTGAATGGAAGACCTTCTGAAGGTGCGCCATGGATGCTTGCTGCTCATTCTGTTTGCGCGATGAAGCTTTATGCAGAGTATCGAGGCGAGCCGGGACGATTTAATGGCTATAAATGGCATAAGCTGGTTGATGCTGCTGCGCATGAAGGTGTTGTGGTTGAAGGTAAGGCGCACCGTGCTTTAGCTGATTGCAAAATGACGCTAGGGCTTGTCCGTGCTCTGGCTAAAGGTGGTGCTAAATGAGCACCATCCTGAAATGGGCGGGAAATAAAACCGCCATCATGCCGGAACTGATTAAGCATCTGCCTGCAGGTCAGCGACTGGTGGAGCCGTTCGCCGGTTCCTGTGCTGTGATGATGGCAACAGACTATCCTCATTATCTTGTCGCTGATATTAATCCAGACCTGATTAATCTTTATCAGGTTATTAAAAATGAAATTGAATACTTCATCGAAGAGGGCAAGTATCTTTTTGAAGCTCGTAATGATTCAGATGCATATTATAAGACACGACAAGAGTTTAACTTGCGCCATGGTGGCGCAATTGAACACGCATTGTATTTCTTATATTTAAATCGCCATGGTTATCGTGGGCTGTGCCGCTATAACCTGAGTAGTCATTTCAATGTTTCATACGGTAATTATAAAAAACCGTACTTCCCTGAAAATGAAATTCGGGCTTTTGCAGAAAAGGCACAACGCGCAACGTTTATCTGTGCCAGCTATGAAGAGACGCTGGCAATGCTGGAATCAGAGGATGTGGTTTATTGCGACCCGCCATATGACGAAACATTTAATCAGTATCACTCCGCTGGTTTTACACAGAAAGAGCAGGGAACGCTGTCTGTGTTGCTACGTGACCACGTAAATAATGGCGGTTCGGTTGTCGCGTCAAATAGCGACACTGCACTGGTTCGTTATCTTTATCGTGACTTCACCATCCACCACATAACGGCCAGACGCAGCATGGGTGTGGCTGCCGGTGATGGTAAGTCTGCTGAAGAAATTATCGCAGTAAGTGGATCGGCGATAAGTGAAGCGAGGGCTGCATCATGACAATTCGTCTTCAGCCAGGAATGAAAGCCTACACCAGGGCCTTAAGCCTCCATATTGGGCCAAACGAACTGATTTACAGGGCGCCGAGGGGAACAAAGTTCGCGGTTATCCTGATGCTGGCTGAGAGGCCGGACAATGAAGCCGGGATTGCTGCCAATGATTATTTAAGAAGTAGCGGCTGGAACGAAAGCGATAGCTGTTCAGATGAGTTGCAGGCAAATATCCAAAGTGAGATTGGTGATTTCTTTGCGGGGTTTGGTGGGCCGGGAGAGCCTGAGTCGCCGGAAAAGGCTCAGGCGCAGCTCATGTCGCGGATTAATGCGCTGTTTAAGGCTGTTTAATGAGCGCTGACTACGCTTATCTCTGGAGTGCCCCAAAAAAGGCAATCAACCCCTACACAGACCCGGCGGAAGTTGCGCCGGTGTCTGCGCTTTCAAACCTGATCGATCTTTACGCTGCGGATAACGAGCATGAAAAGCTACGCCGTGAGCAGCTGAGCGATGAGGTCTGGAACCGCTATTTTTACAATGAAGCCCGTGACCCTGTCCAGCGTGAAATAGAACAGGACCGGCTGATTAGTCGCGCCAGAATGGCCCACGAGCAGCAGCGTTTTAATCCCGATCTGGTCATTCTGGCTGACGTTAACGCCATGCCGTCCCACATCAGCAAGCCTTTGCTGGAGCGGATTAAATATTTCCATAGCCTGGGCAGAGCAAAAGCCTATTCCCGCTACCTGCGTGAAACCATCAGGCCGTGCCTTGAACGCCTGCAGTGCGTGCGTGACAGTCAGGTCTCTGCCTCTTTCCGGTTCATGGCGAGCCATGACGGGCTGGAGGGGCTGCTGGTCCTCCCTGAAATGAATCAGGTTCAGGTCAAACGTCTTTCCACGCTGGTTGCAGCAAATATGAGCATGTGTCTCGATGCGGCCTGCGGTGATCTGCTTGTCAGCGATGATGTAAAACCAGAAGAAATCCGTCAGGCATGGGAAAGGGTTGCTGCAGAGGCCATGCGCCTTGAGGTCATCCCGCCAGCGTTTGAGCAGCTACGCTGCAAAAAGCACCGCCGCAAGCCGGTGCCTTATGAACTGATCCCATCATCACTGGCTCGTATGCTGTGCGCGGACTGGTGGTATCGAAAATTGTGGCAGATGCGTTGCGAGTGGCGGGAAGAACAGCTGCGCGCTGTCTGTCTGGTCAACAAGAAAGCGTCCCCGTATATCAGCTATGAAGCCGTGATCCACAAACGCGAGCAGCGCCGCAAATCACTGGAGTTTTTCAAGTCGCATGAGCTGATAAACGAAGACGGCGACACGCTGGATATGGAAGACGTGGTGAACGCCAGCAACAGCAACCCGGCACACCGCCGTAATGAAATGATGGCCTGTGTTAAGGGGCTGGAGCTGATCGCGGAAATGCGCGGAGACTGCGCGGTGTTCTATACCATCACCTGCCCGTCACGCTTCCACGCAACCCTCAAAAACGGCAGACCTAATCCGAAATGGACCAGTGCCACTGTCCGGCAGAGCAGTGACTATCTGGTTGATACGTTCGCCGCTTTCCGCAAGTCCATGCACAAAGCCGGGCTGCGTTGGTATGGCGTCCGGGTTGCAGAGCCGCACCATGACGGCACCGTGCACTGGCACTTACTGTGCTTCATGCGTAAAAAAGACCGCCGTTCCATCACTGCACTGCTGCGTAAATTTGCCATCCGTGAAGACCGCGAGGAGCTGGGGAACAATACCGGGCCACGCTTTAAGTCTGAGCTGATCAACCCGCGCAAGGGGACACCGACAAGTTACATAGCCAAATACATCAGCAAGAACATCGACGGGCGCGGGTTGGCAAAAGAAATCAGCAAAGAAACGGGCAGATCACTGCGTGACAGCGCGGAGCACGTCACCGCCTGGGCTTCACTGCACCGCGTTCAGCAATTCCGTTTCTTTGGCATTCCGGGCCGCCAGGCTTACCGTGAGCTCCGCCTGCTGGCAGGGCAGGCTGGCAGAGCGCAGGGTGATAAAAAAGCAGGTGCGCCGGTTCTGGAAAATGCCCGTCTGGACGCCGTGCTGGCTGCCGCGGATGCGGGGTGTTTTGCAACCTACATAATGAAGCAGGGCGGCGTGCTGGTACCCCGTAAACATCATCTTGTCAGAACAGCCTACGAGCTTAACGACGAGCCGAGCGCTTACGGCGATCACGGCATTCGCATTTATGGCATCTGGTCCCCGATTGTTGAGGGCCGGATCTGCACGCACGCCATAAAGTGGAAAATGGTTCGTAAGGCCGTTGACGTTCAGGAGGCGACAGCCGACCAGGGCGCTTGCGCCCCTTGGACTCGTGGCAATAACTGTCCCCCTGATGAAAATTTGAACCAGTCAGGAGGCAATTTGGCGGATCCCGAAGAGCCAGAGCGGCTGCCTGACTTTCAGAATATGAGCAAAAAGGAACTGCGCGAGCTGAGTGCAAGGCTGAGACTGGTTAAACCAAAGCACCGGAAAGAGTACAAACAGGAAATAATAGATCAGCAACGCCTGCAACTTCAGGCAGAACTGAGTTCCAGAGGGTTTGATGGCAGTGAAAAGGAGATCGAGCGGCTTCTGTGCGGTGGCAGTATACCGTCAGGAGGTGAGTTGCATATTTTTTACCACAACCAGCGGCTGCAGGAGGATAATAAATAATGGCAGTGTAGTGGCACACTGATACTGGCTGCGATGTTTATGCAAAAAGTATTATCAGAGCGGCAATTTGATGATGGCGGCCAGAACACCTACGGCTATGACGAGCATGCCGCCGAATTTGACGGTGAGTTGGAGACTGAGTTTATCAATTTTAGCACCAACCATATCGAAGCGATTATCCATTTCTTTACGGAGATCTTCGATGTCACGTTTAACTTCGACAAGGTCTGCTTTGGTTGCCACCTCCGCAGCTTCATGCGACTCCTTAACCGCGGTGGAAAAAGCGCGCGCCTGAGCGGCGGAGACGCCAGCAGCTTCGAGCGTTTCAACAAATTTTAAGGTGTCGAAAAATACCTGAGCCATAAATAAACCCTCCTGAATTTACGTGGAGTGTAGCCTGGGCCGGGGTTGACGACAACAGATATCCGGGGCTATAGTCTGTCCGCAGCCGCAAAATCGGCTGTCGGGATTGCAACCCCGGATATCAAGTAAGCGCATAACCGCGCAATGCGGTTTTTTTATGCGTAACGCACTGATACACCATAAATTATGGTGGACTGGGCGAGGCTCCTGAAAGGGAGGCCGGGTTTCTTACTTGACCGGTTGTTGCAACCTTGTTCAGTTCACCACCTTAAGATTGCAACCTGACGGTGGTGATAATCCTTCAAGTAGGAGAATTACTATGGCCAATCAGCTTATTCCTGTATTTAGTGGCACAATATCTAATGAAGCAGCCCTGCTTTGTGATGCACGCGAACTTCACATTTTCTTAGGCGTAAACCGCGACTTTTCAAACTGGATCCGTGACCGTATTGTTGACTACGGATTTGTTCAAAACAAGGATTATATTTTGCTCGCCAAAAATGGTGAGCAAAGAAAAGGACGTGGCGGACACAACCGTAAGGAATACTACCTCACCCTCGACACAGCCAAAGAACTGGCGATGGTGGAACGTAACGACAAAGGCCGTCAGCTCCGTCGTTACTTCATTGAATGTGAAAAAAAACTTCATGGTAAATACTTACCTGTAATCCAGCCCGTGGCTGCTCTGCCTGAGTCAGATAAGGTGCCACATCCAACCACACTGGAATTCGATATCCCAGAACCGATGGTGATTGTAAAAGGTAGCGCGGTGTCTCAGCTTAATGCACTCTTTAGCACTGTAGAGTATCTGTAAAGCGAGATGTGGCCTCATCTGCAAGCACTGTTTCCTCTACTGGAACAGCGCTACTCTGGCGCATTTGAAACTTCCCGAATTTTAATGCGTTTGCTCAAAGATACGCGGCACAGCTTTGAAGAAGCAAGGATAAAGTCCTGTTGAAAAAAATCCCTCGCACTCTTTTGAAGTGTGAGGGATGCCAACGAGGCCAACACCAGGGAAATACTCACTGACGACTATACTAAAGTTTAGTTTTCATGGATATCGATTTGATCAAAAAACGAGACTCTGGCGACAGCATCGCGGCGGGAGGAAGATGATAAATGGTAGCCATATCTTTGATATGACTTTGACTATCTGAGGTATTGACGCCAACCAAGACTCTGTATCGAAATAGGAATCACTGGCTGTGTAATGCAGGGCGAACACATGAGTTATAAATTTGTTACCACATGGCAAAGCATAAGCAAATTAGAATAACATCATCAAATGAATTATTAGTCACCGCGCATGAATAAAAAATCAATTCAGCATAGAGTGTCGAACATTAAAACACGTAACTGACAAACAAATTCATAACAAAAAATTAACTCATGCATTTACCTGTCTGAAGCAAGCATTTTGAATGGAGAACTGTATTTTTTCTCTTTATTATGCAGAATTTTCTATACTTTCGTCTTGAAGGTGTATTTTTTAAGGATAGATATCTATACTGTGGACCAGTTGTAGAGTCATCTGTATCAAGGGCTAGCAGACAGCTTTACGTATTTATGCATGAATCATCACGGCTAGCTTGGTGGGATGATAGTAGCAGAATCAGAGAGAGCACATATAATGTCGAAGTTTTATTCAAATGAAAATATAAATAACAAAATAAAATCTCTTTTAGTAGATAATATCTTGGATAAGGATGATGATAAATTCGGATATTTTATTATAAGTAAAAGGGATCTTGTTGATATCAGTATCATAAATAATCATCCTGAGTGGTTCGATTTATATGTGGAAAATAATCACCAAATGGTCGATCCAGTAGTTATGAAGGCCTTAAGCAGAGTGGAAAGTTTTGATTGGGATGATGAAATTATCAGAACATCAAGACTGGCGTTGCCAAAAGTGATGATTCATGCAAAAAAGCATGACATTAATAGTGGTCACACCTTTATAATCCACGATTGCAGAAACAATCTCGTGCTACTGTCAATCTTCAGCAGCGATTTAGAAATAACAGGTGAAAAACGTTCACTAAATCATGAGCGTAAGTTATCCCTGTTTGTAAAAATACATCAAAAATTATTGTCTATGTATGAATTTTTCGAAAAAGATAATAAATCCGACAAAGTTGATATTTCGGAGAGAGAAAATGCAATTCTTTATTGGGCGGCAATGGGGAAAACTTATAAAGAAATTGCGACAAGACTAGGAATTACTGAATCTACGATAAAATTCCATATGGCAAAAATTGTTCATAAGTTAGAGGCGGCTAATGCTAAACATGCGATAAGGTTAGCTTCTGATTCAAAATTAATCCATTTACCTGCTGGTAAATAATCCCCTGCGATGCAGGGGAGGACAGATGAAAAATAATTAGACATTTCAAAACATACGCTCTATTTCTATATGGTCAGGATACGAATTATGCAAATTTTTCATTAGGCCACCAACAGTTTTATCATTAGTAGGCATAACAATTAAATAAATGCGTTCATTTTTTTCTGATACTCCTTGTTGTTGTATCATTACCTTCCATCCAGCCCTAATCAAACTACTCAAGAGTTGTTTGGTAACAACTGCATAAACGCCTTCGTATCCGGCCTCTTTTGCGAAATTGTAAATGTTTAGGTAAAAATTCAGCCTTACGTTCTGCAAGCGTCTGTAATCAAATAAATTGTCCTTATCTATAAATATCCTGGTTACTTCAACATAATTTCCTTTTAATATTTGCATATTATTGAAATATTTATAAAACACACCTGTGCACATATTTTGTAGATTCATATCAATGAATCTACAGCCGCAAATTATTTTTCCTTCAATTTTCCCTGTAAGATACGATGTATTATCATTGTCATATTCATCAAACTCCATTCCATCCACGCATTTAACTAACCAGTCTAACTTATCCTTAAATATTTTTTTTCGTATACAATAGAAATCTTTAAGGTCTTTAGGTAACATCTCGTTGTACTTACATAATTCAAATTTTATCATAATATTCCACTTCCTATTTTTACTATACGTGAAAATTTCCTTGTTTGGTTCGCTCTGTCTATACTATTTTTATTACAATCATGCGTTTAACGTTCTTGCTAAAGTATTTTTTACTTCAACACCCTTTAGAACACTTTATTGCACCAAAGTATAAAAAGCAATCGGAAAGTCGGTAGGCAATAAAATAGCGATCTTGCAGTGGTTTGGTCGGAGCTTTGAACCTCATTTTACTGACCTGAATAAGCAGCTACAGGGGTTTTACTGCACCAAAGATGTATCAGCGTATAGAAAAATGCCCCTTACATTCGGATAGAATGTAAGGGGGCCAGAGTGGATCAACACCAGGAGATGCGCGCGATTGCTGTGTGCACAGTCAAGAAACTATGCCATGGTATGGTTTCTACTGAAAACCACATTCATGACCTTCCTGGGTGAGCTCATGGGTTGATTTCTTGTATTAATGTTGTCTATTTACTGAGTGCTTTAACATTAGGGATTTGGTGATGACTCCAATCAATAGAACATGTACTTTTCGATAAAAGCACCTATGACTTTTTCATGAAGCTCAACAGAACGTGAGAAG
>NZ_DASYBS010000191.1:0-1793 GCF_036500665.1 Cedecea sp. | reverse complement strand
GGTATTACCCGGGCATGGACATTCCGGCATTACCAGGGAACCGGCACGGTAGGTGTGATGGTTGCCACCAGTGACCCGCAACATCCTGCGCCTGGCGATGATCTTATTCAGCAGGTGCGCAACCATATTTTGCCTGTCGCGCCGGTGGCCGGTGCCGGATTGTTTGTCTTTGCCGCTACCGAAAAAATTATTCCAGTGACGATCGCACTGGCAAAAGATACGCCGGAAATCAGGGCTGCCGTAGCGGCCGAGCTGAATGCTCTCATGCTGCGTGACGGGGCGCCGGGGGGCAAAATTTATCATTCCCATATTGGCGAGGCGATAAGCCTCGCGACGGGCGAAGTGGCTCATCAAATCGTCGCGCCGGCCATAGATATTGTGCCGGGAAGAACAGAATTACCGGTGCTGGGTGAAATCACCTGGGCACCTTATACGGAGGCAACGGCATAGTATGGCGCTGAATGATGAGTATACGGAACTGCTTTATCACCTCTTACCGCGGGGGCCCGCGTGGGAGGGGGATAATCCTCTTCTTGATGGTCTTGCCCCGTCGCTGACCCGGGTTCATCAGCGCGGTAGTGACCTGATGCGGGAAATTGACCCCGCGCAAACCACTGAACTGATTAACCGGTACGAGAAGCTTTACGGCCTCCCTGATCCCTGTGCACCGCCGGGCGTGCAAACACTGCAGCAGCGGCAGCAGCGGCTTGACGCCAGAGCCAACGTGATCGGCGGTATTAATGAACAGTTTTATCGTAACCAGCTCGACGCCCTGGGTTATGAAACAGCGACGATTGACCAGTTTCAGAACCTTGATGCCAGCCCGGACCCGGAGTGGGGCGACAAATACCGCTTCTACTGGCAGGTGAATATCCCGGCAGACGCAAACGTGACCTGGCAAACCTGCATCAGCGCCTGTAACTCGGCAATCCGCACCTGGGGCGACACGGTAGCCGAATGCGTTATCGACAAGCTTTGTCCCTCTCACACAGTAGTAGTTTTTGCTTATCCGAAAGGAACGAAAGATGCACAGAATTGACACCCCAACAGCACAACCTGATAAATTTGGTGCGGGTAAAAATGGGTTTACCAGCGGTGACCCTTCCACCGGACGCCGGGCCACAGATCTGAACAGCGAAATGTGGGATGCTCTTCAGGAGGAAATTTGTCATGTGATTGAATCCTCCGGGCTGGTGCTGAACAAAGAGCAGCATGATCAGCTCTACCAGGCTATTCAGACATTAGTCGATTCAAAAATTCCTGACGCGCTAATCAGAAACAGAAATCTTTCTGACCTGGTTGATAAGGCCGTCGCCCGTTCTAACCTGGGACTGGGAAAGGCGGCCGTAAAGGATGTCCAGACCGCTAAAGGGGATGCGACGGAGGGGCGTGTGTTAGTCAACGGCCATGCCACTGCAGCGAATGTCGGTGCTGTTCCGGTTGCGGGTGGTGAAGTGGCCTGGCTCGATAATGCGGATCACTATTCAACAAAAGAGGGGGCGTGGCCCGGTGGCGGTGCCTTTCAGGGCCAGCTTGCTGACCGGCGTGCCCTGTTTTATTCGGCCGGTTACAGCGCCAGCGGGAACGTGTATCTGCCCATGAGTAAAGCGACCGTGCAGACGGCGGGTACAGGGTATCAGGCCGCCATCAGCTACGGGGTGCTGGTCTCCGGAAAAAATGATTTCCCCTCTGGCTGTATTCATATTCTCGATGACCAGGGGCGCGACCATATCTGGATGTTTAACCCCAACGATAACGCCTTTACCGCGAACGGGTCCATTCGCGCAGGTGCC
>NZ_DASYBS010000190.1:0-5218 GCF_036500665.1 Cedecea sp. | reverse complement strand
AGCGGCATGTTCAGCGGCGGTGGTATCGGCGTGACTATCGGTAGCACTTCGTCACGGCATCAGTTGAATGAAGACGGCACCACCCAAAGCCAGAGCGTTAGCACTATCGGCTCTACCGGCGGCGACGTGAATATCGTGGCCGGCGGCAAGGCGCATATCGGCGGTGCGGACGTGATTGCGGATAAGAACCTGTCGGTGACGGGAGATAGCGTGCAGATCGATCCGGGCCAGGATATCCGTCGTCGTGATGAAACCTTCGAACAGAAACAAAGTGGTCTGAGCCTCGCCTTGTCCGGCACGGTAGGCAGCGCCTTCAACACGGCGGTGACGACGGCCCAGCAGGCGAAGCAGGAAACCGATGGGCGACTGGCAGCATTGCAGGGCACCAAAGCGGCCTTATCCGGCGTGCAGGCGGTTCAGGCGGGGCAACAGGCCACACTGGGCAATACCGATACTGAAGAAGGCAGCATGGTAGGCATCAGCGTTTCGCTGGGGGCACAGCAGTCGTCGTCGAAACAGCATCAGGAGCAAACTACCGTTACCGGTTCAACGCTCAACGCCGGTAATAATTTGCAGGTGACGGCGACCGGCAAGGGTAATACGGCTGACAGTGGCGATATTGCCGTGGTCGGCAGCCAGCTCAAAGCAGGGGGCGATACCACCCTGAATGCCGAACGGGATGTATTGCTGTTGGGCGCGGCCAATACGCAGAAGACCGAGGGCAGCAACAAGAGCAGCGGCGGTAATATCGGCGTCAGTATTGGCGTGGGTAAACAGACCGGATTGAGCGTGTTCGCCAATGCCAACAAGAGCCAGGGCAGCGAGCATGGCGATGGCACGTTCTGGAGTGAAACAACGATAGACAGTGGCGGCAAACTGTCGCTGCACAGCGGCCGGGATACCCTGTTGTCGGGTGCGCAGGCCAGTGGCGAAACGGTGAAGGTGGATGCCGGGCGTAATCTGACATTGCAAAGCCAGCAGGACAGCGATAACTATGACGCCAAACAGACCAGCGTCAGTGGTGGCGTTAGCGTAGCCATCATCGGTGCCGGTGGCTCCGCCAGCCTGAGCATGAGCCGTGACAAACTGCACAGTAATTACGACAGCGTGCAGGAGCAAACGGGTCTGTTTGCCGGCAAGGGCGGCTATGATGTTAAGGTTGGTGAGCATACGCAGTTGGACGGTGCGGTGATTGCCAGTACCGCCACAGCGGATAAAAACCGTCTCGATACCGGCACTCTGGGCTTTAGCGATATCCATAATCAGGCGGATTTCAAGGCCGAGCACCAGGGGGGAAGTATCAGCAGCGGTGGCCCGGTGGGGGCCGATTTGCTGACCAATCTGGCGGGCGCTGCCCTTTCCGGTGCAGGCAATAAAGGGCATGCGGAAGGCACCACGAAGGCGGCAGTGTCGGGCGGTAGCGTGGTTATTCGTGACCAGGCCAACCAAAAACAGGATGTTAATCAGCTCAGCCGGGATACCGAGAACGCCAACGGCAGCATTGGGCCGATATTCGACAAGGAGAAAGAGCAGAACCGACTGAAGCAGGCGCAGCTGATTGGCGAGATAGCCGGGCAGACGATGGATGTTATCCGCACTCAGGGTGATATCAATGGGCTGAAGGCGGCGAAGGCGGCCAACCCGACTGAAAAAGACGTCAAGGTTCTGCGTAACAGCGCCGCCTATAAAAAGACCATGGAAAGCTATGGTACCGGCAGCGATATGCAAAGAGCCGCGCAGGCGGTGACCGGGGCGTTACAGGCGTTGGCGGGGAACAACCTGGCCGGGGCCCTGGCGAGCGGTGCGGCACCGTATCTGGCGAGAGAAATCAAAGCGCGTATCGGTGATGACAATGTAGCCGCCAACGCGATGGCGCATGCGGTGCTGGGAGCGATAACCGCACAGTTGAACAACCAGTCGGCGGTAGCCGGAGCGGTGGGTGCCGGTGGTGGCGAGCTGGTAGCGCGGGTGATACTGAGTGAGATGTTCCAGGGCCGTAAAATCTCGGACCTGACCGAAAGCGAGAAACAGCAGGTGAGTGCGCTGAGCCAACTGGCCGCAGGGCTGGCGGGCGGTCTCGCTGCAGACAGTAGCGCAGGCGTGGTGACAGGTTCGCAAGCCGCTAAGAATGCGGTGGAGAATAATGCGCTAAGTGTGCCGGATAATAAATCTCGTAGTCAGGAGATGACTCAGTGCCAAGGTCTTGCAGCCTGCGAAAGTACCGTTATAGAGAAGTACAAGAAAATCAATGCTGAACAGCGTGAAAGCGTTGTAGAGTGCAAAGGTGCTCAGAACTGTGTTGATAAGGCTAATGAAGTTGGCAAGTTACAGGCAGATTATGCCAATCGAACCAATGAGTTGCTGGAGAAAGCTCGTGCGAATGGTGGGTTAAGCTCGGAAGAACAGAACGAGTTATCTATTCTTCAGGTGACGACCATCCAGCTTGAAGCAGATAGAAATGCGGCGATCCACAACGCACTAATGTCAGGTGATTCGTCTGAAGCCAAGCAGCTTGCGATAAATTCGCTGGCCCAAGTGGCAGGAACCAGCGCTGCTGGGATTGCTGCGGGGGTAGTTAAAGGTAAGGGAAGTGCGTTGCCCGTGCCTATAGCTACGAAAGCGAGCAATGGATTGGTTTATCAATCGAATGGGAAACATACTCCAGGTCAAGCTGGATATAATAGAAACGCCGGAACCGAACCTACAAATTCCATTCAACTATTTGGTAACTCAGTAGAAAATGGGAAAAAGAGGTACGCATTGGACGGAAAAGGTAATGTGCATCAATTTACGAATACAAATGATGGTTCATGGCATTGGTCAGGAAGTACAGGGGATGCATCAGTTCCATTGAAGAAAAGTGATATACCAAACGCTGTTAAAAAAGAGTTTGGGTTACCTGGGAAATGGAGGTAAATATGATTTTCGGCGATCCGTACCGTTTTGCTATCTGGGTAGAATGTATTCCTCAATGGAGTGATTCTTATAAGAACGGTTTTTTTTATTATTTTTTAAATGGTAATATGTATCCAGATGACGTCAGAACATCGACATTGAGTGTTGATTTTTATGATGTCATTAATGAAAAAAATGCGCTTATCTCTCTGCCGTGCAATGACGAGATTTTTAATGCACCAACAAATGAGGTTTTTTACTCCTTGTTTAGATTGGCATATCCAGAACCGTCACAAGATGATGAATATCCAGAGCAAATATTTGACTTTTGTGCTTCCTCCACGATTATTAATGAATCGGGTGCATACTTCTTTGCTGTTTCGAATGAAAGTTCAGTGAGGATTATTGGGGGGAAAGTAACTAGAATAGTTGATGAAGGTAATGGGAAAGTCTGGAAAGATATAGATACCCCACTCATTGAGGATGTGGTAATTACAAAGGATGAATTAAGTGAGATAATTAAAGGTTTGAAAGATTATTCAAGTTTTTTACTTTAGTTGTTTTTTAGGTGCTTCAACTTTCGGTTGCTGTACTTGGAAACACCTAAATAGCCGCCAGGAATGGTGACCGAGTTTCGTCCAGCTTTTGCAGGATAAGGAATTGGGCTTTTTTTCACTATCTAACCGCGTTGAGTGGGTACGGTGTGTTGCCCTTACACCATATGTTAGCGAGCTATAGATGTAGTGATATTAGACGCAGCCATTTAGTATAACTGTAACATGTTATCGAAGTTAAACTTTAAACAAGGATGTTAATATGATTAATAAAGTTGCATTTTTTTGTATTGTTACTTGTTTGACCGGATGTTCAAAGCAATTCCCACATCCAGTGACATACATTCAGCCAGATAATGATGTGAATATTGCCAAGGTAAGATTGATGGGGGCGCCTATGTCATACTCTATTTTTCAAAAAAATAAAAATGACACATTTGTTGGTGGTGATGTTTTACAACATAATAGATGGGTAAATGTAACATTTGGTAGTACGAAGGATATGGGATTCCAAAAGATTAAAAATAGAGACTATAGCGGAAAGTATTATGAAACATTGATATTGCCGGAGGTAAAAACACGTATTCAGCATTCCTTATATGGTGGTTGCAAAGTTAGTTTAGAATTCACTCCAAAAAAACAAGGGTTATATGAAGTGCACTATAATTACAATGACTTATCTGGATATTGTGTTCTATATATAAAAGAAATAGTCTTTGATAGTGTCAACTCCATTTATGTGGAGGAGAATGTCAAATGATTATTAAAAATAAAACACTTATGTCAGTTTTTTTAATATTTTTATTATCTGGATGTGCCCGCAATGTTAATAAGGTTGGCGCTACAGAATTATATAATTACAATGAAAAATCTATAAGGGAAAAAATAATAATTGGCAAGTCTACGAAAAAAGATGTTTTATTATTTCTGGGTAAGCCGCTAGAACCAGATGATTATAATGGCATTAATGATTGGGTATATATTTCAAAGGTAATGGAACGAAGGCTAATTCTTCTCATTCCAATTAATAATGATAAAAATCAAATTCTTAAATTGTCATTTGATAACAATAATATTGTTAGAAAAATCTATTATATTGAATGAGTACACACATAGTTGAATAATGAAAGGTAATTATCCTTACCAGGCCGGGCGGTAATCCAAAAGCCACCCGGCCCATCAATACCACCTTTATAAGCCGCAGTTTAAACCTTCACGTCCCCAATCCTCTCCAGTGCATCTACCACCAAACCCCAAAACTTATCCTGATCCAGCTTTACCGCCACCTGAGTGTGGCAGTCGGGCGGCGGCGCGGCGCGGAAGTCGGCCACCGTCATACCCAACGTCAGGGTACCGGTCAGTTCGATATCCACCGGGACTTTACGGACAGTCATCACTTCGGGGTCGATCACATAAGCCACCGCGCAAGGATCGTGTACCGGCGGTGCGCTAAAGCCTTGCGCCTGTTGATACATCTTGCCAAAGAACTCAAGCAGTTCGCCGACAAATCTGGCTGGTCCGGTTTGGATAGCGGCAATGCGAGCACAGACTTCTGGCGTGGCGAGCGCCTGATGGGTCAGATCTAGCCCGACCATGGTTAGTGGCCACTTTTCATTGAATACGATGTGTGCGGCTTCCGGATCGATCTTGATATTAAATTCTGCCACCGCGCTCCAGTTGCCCACGTGGTAGCCGCCGCCCATCAGCACCACTTCCTTCACGCGTTCGGCAATGCGTGGCTCTTTACGCACCGCCATTGCGATATTAGT
>NZ_DASYBS010000189.1:0-20523 GCF_036500665.1 Cedecea sp. | reverse complement strand
AACTCAGGCGGGGTTGAGCTGCCGGGAGCAGCGAAAGAGAGCGATCGTCGGGAACGAATCGCGAACGACCCCGAATGTTTGGGTGATAGCCGGTGGGTTTACCGCTTCAGCGGCGATGAGCTCGCCGGGCGCCGGGGGTTGTCAGGGGGCATGGCGTAATACCCCATGACACGTTCACCGTGCTCTGAACATGCAGGGGTAACAAATGTACGAGTGAACGGAATCAGAACCACTCCTGCATAACCGTAGGAATTCGAGACTAATCTACCGCCCCAAACGAGAGCGCAGAACTGAGGGCATCAAGCCCCACAGCCCATTCTTTATCGCTGCTCACCCATCATCTCTTTCACCAGATCCACGCAGCGCAAGAAGCGCGAGTCATAGTCTGACTCCTCAACGTGAATAAAGTCGATGTTGTTCTCTTTGAGCATCTCCACCAGCAGGTTCTGGAACGATTTCCTGTCCGCGTCGCTGCCGAGGCTACGTAAACCGTCCGCCACCCACGGCGTATTGTTCTCCAGCAGAATAACCAGGTCGAAGCGGTATTCGTCGATCAATGCCTGCACAAAAGGATGTTCGCGCCCCTCATACTTCTTGCAGAAAGCCTGAGTGGTCACAAAATCGGTGTCGATAAACGCCACTTTATTGGCGTATTTCACCGCAAAATCGACGTACTGCGCGTGGCCGATGGCAATTTTATCGTAGTCGGAATACTGCAACGCCATTTCGTCTCCGCCAAGATGAGAGAAGACGTAGTCGCGGCCGTATTCCCAGGCGCTGGTGGTATTGAAGATGTTGGCGAGCTTGTTCACCATCCATGACTTACCGCTCGACTCGCCGCCTAATATCGCCACGGTGCGCACGAAGAACGGTTTTACCTCGGTAGGAATGTATTCCCAGTAGCGGAAGGGGTTTTCGCGGATTTGCGTTCCGCTAATGTTCATAAAGGTACGCTTAGGATCGACAACCACCGTTTCGATGCCGAGATGCTCGGTAAACTTCGCGGCATCCCCTTCTTCCGAAGTGTAAATTCTGTCGGGAGAAATCCCTTTGCTGTCCATGAAGGCTTTAATTCCGCGGCTCCAGACGTCCCAGCCGTGCGGGTATGGCTCCATCCCCTCTTCGTTAAAGGAATGGATACGAATATTCTTCTGGTACTTAAAGGTTTGCAGCAGCCAGCGCAGACGGTCCCCGGTGGTGGGCTGCTGGGACATCGCGCTATCGTCAAATAACGCGCGGTCGCGGGGCTCATCGTAGCCCATGATGATATGCAGCTCGTCCACCTGGCTACAGGCACGCTGAATCAGGTAGATATGGCCGGTATGCAGCGGATAAAACTTCCCGAAAACCACACCGACTTTCTTTTCACGGCGCGGAAATTCCAGCCCAAGAAAGCGGTGCAGCGCTTCCAGTTTCTGCGCGCTGGGGCTTTTGATTTTCGCATTCAGTAACTGGCTCAGGTAGCCTTTAGTCATGCCGCTGGCGTCCGCCACCTGCTGTAAGGTACAGCCCTGCTGACGAATGGCCGTTTTAATATAGTCGAATGACGACACGCGCTGCCTCCTGCACAAAGCGGGAACGATTCCCGCAAGTTACTCAATTATAAGTCGTCAAATACAGAAAGCGCATCAGCAAGTTTTTTCACGCCGAAGACCTGCATTCCCTCAGGGACTTTTTTCGGTACGTTGGCCTGCGGCACGATGGCTCGCTTAAATCCGTGCTTGGCGGCCTCGGAAATACGTTCCTGGCCACTCGGCACGGGACGGATCTCGCCTGCCAGCCCGACTTCACCAAACACCACTAAGTCCTGCGGCAACGCCCTGTCGCGCAGGCTGGAGACCATTGCCAGCAGGAGCGCTAAATCGGCGCTGGTTTCGGTGACTTTGACGCCGCCGACCACGTTAACGAACACGTCCTGATCGGCCATTTGCAGGCCACCATGGCGGTGCAGAACGGCCAGCAGAATCGCCAGACGGTTTTGCTCAAGGCCAACGGCCACGCGGCGAGGGTTGGACATCATCGACTGATCCACCAGTGCCTGAATTTCAACCAACAGCGGGCGCGTACCTTCCCAGACCACCATCACCGAACTGCCCGGCGTCACTTCATCGCCGCGGCTCAGGAAGATGGCTGACGGGTTGCTCACCTCACGCAGCCCCTGCTCGGTCATCGCGAACACCCCCAGCTCGTTCACCGCACCAAAGCGGTTTTTATGGCTACGCAGAGTACGGAAGCGGGAGTCAGCATCGCCGTCCAGCATCACGGAACAGTCGATACAGTGCTCGAGGACTTTTGGCCCCGCCAGGGAGCCGTCTTTAGTCACGTGCCCGACCATCACAATCGCCACGCCTTTGGTCTTCGCAAATCGCGTCAGGTAGGCTGCGGTTTCACGTACCTGCGCCACGCTGCCCGGCGAAGACTGCACGTCCGCCATGTGCATCACCTGGATGGAGTCAATCACCATCAGCTTAGGCTGTTCTTCATCGGCAATCATGCAGATCTGTTCGATGCTGGTTTCCGACAGCATATTGAGGTTTTGCGTCGGCAAACCAAGACGGTGCGCGCGCATCGCCACCTGCTGGAGCGACTCCTCACCGGTGACGTAAAGGGTTTTCATCTGCTCACTCAATTTGCAGAGCGTTTGCAGCAGTAGCGTTGATTTCCCGGCGCCAGGATTGCCGCCAATCAGGATAGCACTGCCCGGCACCACGCCACCGCCCAGCACGCGGTCGAACTCTTTAAAACCGGTGGAAAAACGCGGCAGCTCTTCAAGGCTGATGTCCGAGAGCTTTTGAACACGGCTGACGCCTGCGCTCCCGGCGTAGCCGGAAAGGCGTTCGTTGCGGGCAACCTGAGGAGAAGCGGCGATGCGCACTTCGGTAATGGTATTCCACGCGTGACAGGCGCTGCACTGCCCTTGCCAGCGCGGGTAATCCGCACCACACTCGTTACAAACAAATGCGCGTTTTGGAGCTTTCGCCACCTTGTGACCTCTTAACGTTCTTCCTGAATCAGGCTGCCGGAAAGGATGCAGAACACGCCCATCAGATCCGCATGACGGATGCTGACTTCGCTCTTCTCATTCACCTTCGGCTTAGCATGATAGGCAATGCCCAGGCCTGCGGCGTGGATCATCGGTAAATCATTGGCCCCGTCGCCGACCGCTACAGTCTGCGCGGCGGGAATATCATATTTTTCGGCAAGGCGCGTCAGGGTTAACGCTTTAAATTTAGCGTCCACAATCTGCCCCAGCACTTCGCCGGTCAGCTTACCGTCGCAAATTTCGAGCTCATTCGCCACGACCGTCGTGAGGTTCAGCTTATCGCGCAGGTATTCCGCAAAGAAGGTGAAACCGCCGGAGGCAATTGCCACTTTCCAGCCCAGCGTGTCGAGATTTTGCACCAAAGACGTCAGCCCCGGCATCAGCGGAAGTTCATCGCGTACCTGGCGCAGGATATTGGCATCCGCCCCTTTCAGGGTTGCTACGCGCTGACGCAGGCTAGCGGTGAAGTCCAGTTCGCCACGCATTGCGCGTTCGGTAACTTCCGCCACCATTTCACCCGTTCCCGCCAGTTTGGCTATCTCGTCAATGCACTCGATCTGAATAGCGGTAGAGTCCATATCCATGACCAGCAGGCCAGGCGTTTTTAAATGCGGGATTTTGCCAAGCGGTGCAACGTCCAGCCCGGCTTCATGAGCAAGCTTCGTCGCACGCGGTGTCAAGGAACCCGCCAGGCGAATAACCTGATAGTCTTCCACGCACCAGGCGGTCACGATCACCATCGCCGCACCCAGCTTGCGCTGGTATTTGGTCAGACACTGCTTGTCCAGATTACGCCCGTACAGGAGCCAGCCACTGCGGCCGGCGCGGTAGTCCAGCGGCATCACTTCGTCACCGCTCAGGGAAAGCGGCAACCCAGGCCAAAGTGAAACATCGTTAGGCAAATCGCACCAGGTCAAACTGTTTGGCATTGCGGCTCCAGAATCAATTAAATATACCCTTTAGCATTCGAATTTCAGGCAAACGATAAGGATCTTTATCCAGGCGCTGCTGGAAGCCTGCGAGTGCAGCCAACTGTCTGCAATTTACAGGATGAAGGGTATCCGGGTAAAAACAACGCATGAGGCTACCTTGTCCGCCTTGCTTCTGGCAACATTAAAGTACGCAATTTTCCAAAGGTACATCATGGTTCGGGTAAAATTTAAATTTCGGCTCCACCGCGCAGTGATTGTGCTGTTCTGCCTCGCGCTTTTGGTGGCGCTGATGCAGGGTGCATCCTGGTTTAGCCGCGGTAGCCAGCAGGCACGAAACGTCCAGCTAGAAGAGCTGGCTCGCACCCTCTCCCGCCAGGTGGCGTTTAATCTGGTACCGGTGATGAAAAGCGAAAATCCCGATGAAAAACGTATCTCTACCGTGCTTAGCCTTCTGACTAAGGATAGTCGCATTCTCGATGCAGCCGTGTATGACAGCGAAGGCGATCAAATAGCCCGCGCGGGTGAAAACATTGAGGTTCGTGACCGCCTGGCGCTGGACGGCAAAAAAGCCGGTAGCTACTTCAACCGGCAAATCGTCGAGCCTATTGAGGATAAAAGCGGCCCAATCGGCTATCTGCGCATCACGCTGGATACGCATACCCTTGCTACCGAAGCCAAGCAGGTAGACAACACCACCAATATTCTGCGCCTGATGCTGCTGCTCGCGGTCGCTATCGGCATCGTTCTAACGCGCACGCTGCTGCACGGCAAGCGCACCCGCTGGCAGCAGTCGCCTTTCCTGCTCACCGCAAATACGAAGGTAAAAGAAGAAGACGACGAAACGAAGTAAAGCTCCCGCGGTAAATTTGCTGCGGTACCGGCATGTTAAGATGGCGCCATTCTTCTGGGAAAAGGATCTTTATTATGTCGACTTTGCGTTTGCTTATATCTGACTCTTACGACCCGTGGTTTAACCTGGCCGTTGAAGAGACTATTTTTCGGCAGATGCCCGCCACCCAGCGGGTTCTGTTTCTGTGGCGGAATGCGGATACGGTCGTAATAGGTCGAGCCCAGAACCCATGGAAAGAGTGTAATACCGGACGAATGGAGCAAGACAACGTCCGTCTCGCGCGCCGCAGCAGCGGAGGCGGCGCGGTCTTTCACGACCTCGGCAATACCTGCTTCACCTTTATGGCCGGTAAACCGGAATACGACAAAAGCATTTCTACCGCCATCGTGCTCAACGCGCTGGCAAGCCTCGGTCTTAACGCCACCGCATCCGGACGCAACGACCTGGAAGTCGAAACCGCCGAGGGAACGCGTAAAATTTCCGGCTCCGCCTATCGCGAAACCATGGACCGCGGATTCCATCACGGCACCCTGCTGCTGAATGCCGATCTTAGCCGTCTGGCAAACTACCTCAATCCCGATCCGAAAAAGCTGCAGGCGAAGGGCATTACTTCGGTGAGAGGCCGCGTTGCGAACCTCAGTGATATCAAGCCGGGACTGACCCACGAGCAAATCGCCGACGCCATTACGGAAGCTTTCTTCGTCCACTATGGCGAGCGCGTTGAAGCTGAGCATATTTCCCCGGAAGCGTTCCCTGACCTGCCAGGTTTTGCCGACACCTATGCCCGCCAGAGCAGCTGGGAGTGGAACTTTGGCCAGGCGCCAGCCTTTACGCATCTGCTGGACAACCGCTTTAGCTGGGGCGGCGTCGAGCTGCATTTTGACGTGGAGAAAGGGCATATCACCCGCGCGCAGGTATTCACCGATAGCCTTAACCCGGCACCGCTTGAGGCCCTTGCCGTCCGGCTAAAAGGCTGCCTGTACCGCAGCATTTTGCTGCAACAGGAGTGCGAAACGCTGATCTACAGCTTCCCGGAGCAGGAAGCCGAACTAAAAGAACTCTCGGCGTGGATTGCCCAGGCGGTTCGTTAAGCGAGCCGCCGAAGCCGCTCGCTCACATGAATAGATATCTGGCATAAAAAAGGCGCCCTAAGGCGCCTTTTAAACGAGAAGCAAAACTTACGCTTTGTCGCCCAGCAGGACGGATTCCAGCGCAATTTTAATCATGTCGTTGAAGGTGGTCTGACGCTCAGCGGCGGTGGTCTGCTCGTGAGTACGGATGTGGTCAGACACGGTGCAGATGGTCAGCGCTTTTGCACCGAACTCAGCCGCTACGCCGTAGATACCGGCTGCTTCCATTTCCACACCGAGGATGCCGTATTTTTCCATCACGTCGAACATGGACGGGTCTGGCGTATAGAACAGGTCTGCAGAGAAGATATTGCCCACGCGAGCGTCAACGCCCAGCGCTTTAGCCGCATCTACCGCGTTGCGAACCATATCGAAGTCAGCGATAGCCGCGAAGTCGTGATCTTTAAAACGCAGGCGATTAACTTTAGAGTCAGTACAGGCGCCCATACCGATAACAACGTCGCGCAGCTTAACGTCGGCACGTACCGCGCCGCAGGAACCTACACGAATGATTTTCTTCACGCCGAAGTCGGTGATCAGCTCTTTCGCGTAGATTGAACAGGATGGGATACCCATACCGTGGCCCATCACGGAGATCTTACGGCCTTTGTAAGTCCCGGTGAAACCGAGCATGCCGCGCACGTTGTTCACTTCACGCACGTCTTCCAGGAAGGTTTCCGCGATGTGCTTAGCGCGCAGCGGGTCACCCGGCATCAGTACTACGTCAGCGAAATCGCCCATTTCCGCATTAATGTGTGGCGTAGCCATTGTGTATTCCTTGATTTAAAAAGTTAGCAATCAGGCGGGCAAACGCCCGCCCAAAGGGATCACAGCATGTTTTTGCCGTAGTCCATGTCGGAAAGACCGAAGTACTTCGCTACCGTCTGGCCGATGTCCGCGAAGGTTTCACGGTGGCCGAGAGAACCGGCTTTCACTTTCGGGCCGTAGATCAGCACCGGAATGTGTTCGCGAGTGTGGTCGGTACCTTGCCAGGTCGGGTCACAGCCGTGGTCCGCGGTGAGGATCAGGATATCGTCCTCTTTCAGCAGCGACATCAGCTCTGGCAGACGACGGTCGAACAGCTCAAGGCCGCCCGCGTAGCCCGCCACGTCGCGGCGGTGGCCCCAGGAGGAGTCGAAGTCAACGAAGTTGGTGAACACGATGGTGTCGTCGCCGGCTTCTTTCATCTCTTTGATGGTCGCGTCAAACAGCGCGTCCAGGCCGGTGGCCTTCACTTTTTTGGTGATGCCGCAGTTGGCGTAGATATCCGCAATTTTACCCACGGAAACTACCTGGCCGTTTTTCTCATCAACCAGCTTCTGCAGCACGGTTGCCGCCGGTGGTTCAACGGCCAGATCGTGGCGATTGCCGGTACGCTGGAAGTTGCCAGCTTTATCACCAACAAACGGACGCGCGATCACGCGACCAATGTTGTAGCCGCCTTCGGTCAGCTCTTCACGCGCGATTTCGCACAGCTCATAAAGCTTATCCAGGCCGTAGGTTTCTTCGTGGCAGGCAATCTGGAACACGGAGTCAGCGGAGGTGTAGAAAATCGGTTTCCCGGTTTTCATGTGCTCTTCGCCCAGTTCGTCCAGAATCACGGTCCCGGAAGAGTGGCAGTTACCGAGGTAGCCCGGCAGGTTGGCACGCTTGACCAGTTTGTCCAGCAGCTCCTGAGGGAAGCTGTTTTCGTGATCGCTGAAATAGCCCCAGTCAAACAGTACCGGCACACCGGCGATTTCCCAGTGGCCAGACGGGGTGTCTTTGCCGGAGGAGAGCTCATGTGCCCAGGCGTATGCGCCGATAACTTCTGCGTTACCGTCCATACCCGCGGCAACCTTGCCGGTGGAGCCTTCATGAGCTTTTACCAGCCCAAGACGAGTCAGGTTAGGTAGATTCAGAGGGCCTTTACGGCCTTTGTCAGCTTCGCCTTTGGCGCAAGCCTCTGCGATGTGACCGAGGGTATCAGAGCCGACATCTCCGAAGCGCTCTGCGTCTTCGGTAGCACCGATGCCGAACGAGTCCAGCACCATAATAAACGCACGTTTCATATTATTCTCCGTACCTTGTGCTCTATAAAATAGGGATCAGATCAGTATACCGTTATTCAGTGATTCGGCGATAGACCGTTGGTGTTTCCTGCGGCGCTTTTTCGTCAATCCTGATTGCCGCTTTCACCGCCTTCGCCGCGTCCTGCCAGCTGGCTTCGTCTTTCGCGTGTATAACGGCCAGCGGACGTTCGCAGTCGATAGACTCACCCAGACGGGCCATATCGGTAAAGCCGACGCTGTAATCAATAGTATCGGAAGCCTGACGACGACCGCCGCCCATCGACACCACCGCCATGCCCAGCGCGCGGGTATCCATCGCGGAGACGAACCCCGACGTTTCGGCATACACCGCTTTGCTCAGCATCGCCGTTGGCAGGTACTTCGCGTAGTTTTCAACGAAGTCGCTCGGGCCTTTCTGGGCGGCAACCATCCGGCCAAACACCTCAGCCGCTTTACCGTTATCCAGCACCGCCTGAAGCTTCGCGCGGGCTTCCGTATCGTCTTTGGCAAGCTTGCCGGAAATCAGCATTTCCACGCACAGCGCCATCGTCACGTCGAACAGACGCGGGTTGCGGTATTCACCGGTCAGGAACTGTACCGCTTCACGGACTTCCACGGCGTTACCCGCGCTGGAAGCCAGCACCTGGTTCATGTCCGTCAGCAAGGCGGTAGTCTTCACGCCAGCGCCGTTGGAAACGCCGACGATAGCTTCGGCCAGCTGCTCTGAAAGCGCGTAGGTCGGCATAAATGCGCCGCTGCCTACCTTCACATCCATCACCAGCGCGTCCAACCCTTCGGCCAGTTTCTTCGCCAGAATCGAAGCGGTGATAAGAGGAATGGAGTCCACCGTCGCGGTAATGTCGCGGGTGGCATAAAAACGTTTGTCCGCCGGTGCCAGAGAGCTGGTCTGGCCAATTATGGCCACGCCGACGTCCTTAATAATGTCGCGGAAGCGGTTATCGTCCGGGAAGATATCGAAACCCGGAATCGCCTCCAGCTTGTCGAGCGTCCCGCCGGTGTGCCCCAGGCCACGGCCTGAAATCATCGGCACATACCCGCCGCATGCCGCCACCATTGGGCCGAGCATCAGCGAGGTCACGTCGCCCACGCCGCCGGTGGAGTGTTTATCCACAATCGGGCCGTTGAGATTAAGGCTTTTCCAGTCCAGCACGGTACCGGAATCCCGCATCGCCATGGTCAGCGAGACCCTTTCCGGCATGGTCATGTCGTGGAAGAAAATGGTCATCGCCAGAGCAGCAATTTGCCCTTCAGAGACGGTGTTGTCGCGAATACCGTTGATAAAAAAGCGAATCTCTTCATCGCTCAGTACCTGGCCATCACGTTTTTTACGAATAATTTCTTGTGCGAGAAACACGGCAACCCCCTGGGAAATGCGGGTAAAGAGCGGCGGAAATCCCGCCGCAATTAAAGATTACTCTAGATAATTCGAGTCGCAGGAAGGCGGCAAAAGAGCTCATCCCCAGGAGCTTACTAGAGTAAGTGACTGGGGTGAGGGAGTGCAGCTTACGCACCTGCGGCTTGAAGTATGACGAGTAATTAGTAGCTGCTGGCGCTTTTACCGTCCCCGTGGCCCAGCGCTTTCAGCAGGCTGGCCAACAGGCTGGACGCCCCGAAGCGGTAGTGGCGGGAGTCGGCCCAGTCGGCGCCGAACAGATCGTCCGCGATAGCCAGGAACTGCGCGGCATCTTCAGCGGAGCGAACGCCACCGGCTGGTTTGAAGCCCACGGTTTTTTCCACACCCAAATCGCGGATCACTTCCATCATGATGCGTGCGCTTTCTGGCGTCGCGTTCACCGGCACTTTACCCGTGGAGGTTTTGATGAAGTCTGCACCTGCTTTAATGGCGATAGCAGAAGCTTTGCGGATCAGTTCTTCGGTTTTCAACTCGCCGGTTTCGATGATCACTTTCAGCAGCACGTTAGCGCTGGCACAGGCCTCTTTACACGCTTTCACCAGGTCAAAGCCAACCTGCTCATTACCGGCAATCAGCGCACGGTAAGGGAATACCACGTCCACTTCGTCTGCGCCGTAGGCGATAGCGGCGCGGGTTTCTGCCAGCGCGATGTCGATATCGTCGTTACCGTGTGGGAAGTTGGTGACGGTCGCAATACGGATGTCCGGCGTACCCTGCGCTTTCAGGGTTTTACGGGCAATGGGGATAAAGCGTGGGTAGATACAGATAGCGGCCGTGTTACCTACCGGCGTTTTCGCCTGATGGCACAGAGCGATGACTTTCTCGTTAGTGTCATCGTCGTTCAGGGTAGTCAGATCCATCAGTTTCAGCGCACGCAGGCTGCTTTTGGTTAAATCGGTCATAACGCTCTCCAACAAAAGGTAAATAAGTCTCCGGCCCGAAAACTCAACACGTTGGAGCGGACTTGGTTCCTTGAAGAGGAGTGGTCACCAGGGTCACCCTCACGTTGAGATCCGTCTCACCGCACATTGCCGGTAGCAATGTTATAATTCTAACACCCACCACCGATGCAATTTTGTGTCTCGCCTCACAAAAGCCAAAGAGTGAATTGCAAGCTTTCATAGAGTATATGTGATTAAAGAAACAAAATAACGCGCTAAATTGCGCCAGACAGCAAGAAAATGGCTGGCAGGGCGCCAGCCATCGGTTACCGCGAAATGTTATTATTATAACATTTTCATTGCAGCTTACAGCGCCAAGAACAGCCCGGCGATGGTGGCGCTCATCAGGTTAGACAGCGTCCCCGCCGCCACAGCCTTCATGCCCAGCTGGGCCACTTCATGCCGACGGTTTGGCGCCATGCTGCCCAGACCACCGATCAGAATGGCGATTGAGGAAAGGTTAGCAAATCCGCACAGCGCAAAGGAGATAATTGCCTTGGTGTGGCCGGAAAGTACCTGCAAACCCGCCGCCGCAACTTCGGCATCATCTTTCAGGTAAGCGCCAAAGTTGAGGTAGGCGACAAACTCGTTGATGATAAGCTTCTGGCCGATAAACGATCCCGCCACGGTGGCTTCGCTCCATGGCACGCCAATCAACCAGGCCACCGGGGAGAACACCCAGCCGAGCATCAGTTCCAGCGAAAGCTGCGGGTAGTTGAACCAGCCGCCAATCCCGGAGAGCATCCCGTTCAGCAGGGCAATCAGCGCAACAAACGCCAGCAGCATCGCCCCGACATTCAGCGCCAGCTGCATCCCTGAAGCTGCACCAGACGCCGCCGCGTCCAGCACGTTAGCCGGGCGATCCGGATCGTTTTTCATCGACTCCAGCTCCGGCGTGTCGTTCGGGGTTTCCGTTTCAGGCAGCATGATCTTGGCAAACAGCAGTCCGCCCGGTGCGGCCATAAAGGACGCGGCGATCAGGTATTCCAGCGGCACGCCCATTTGCGCATAGCCCGCCAGCACGGAGCCAGCGACGGAAGCCAGGCCGCCGCACATCACGGCAAACAGCTCAGAGCGGGTCATGGTGGCGATATAAGGACGCACCACCAGCGGCGCTTCGGTTTGGCCGACGAAGATATTCGCCGTCGCCGACAGCGATTCGGTACGGGAGGTTTTCAGCACCTTACGCAGGCCACCACCGAGCACGCGGATCACCAGCTGCATGATGCCCAGGTAGTAGAGGACGGCGATAAGCGAGGAGAAGAAGACGATGATCGGCAGTACGCGGAGCGCGAAAATAAAGCCGCCGCCGCCGAACACTTCAAACATTTTATCGGAAACCAGCCCGCCGAAAAGGAACGAGATCCCGGCGTTACCGTAGGCAATGACGTTCGCCACACCTTCCGACATGGCGAGCAGCACTTTACGCCCAACCGGAACATAAAGGATCAGCGCGCCGATACCGATTTGAATAAGCCATGCGCCGATCACAGTACGCAAATTGATGGCTTTGCGATTGCTGGAGAGTAAAACGGCGATCAGCAACAAAACAACCATGCCAATCAGCCCCATGAGGATTTGCATACAGATTCCCTGTGTATCAATTAGAAGATTCGGGCCTTGCCAGCCCGCTTTTTAGCGCGCGGATTATAACCACAGGGGGGTGAAAAGTGCCGGAGCAATCACGTATACAAGGAAATATATAGAAACATTTACGCAGCAAGGTGAGCTACATCACATTACTGAGGCAAGCAATTAGAAGGTAAATAATTCGTCTGCGTTGTTTTTCAGGGTGTTAGCGATGATTTCCGGCGGTTCGGCGCGCAATTCACACAGCGATTCGAAGACATTCGCCGCGCGTTCCGGGCGGTTTGGCTGCCCCTGCTGGCCGTTGAGCGGCATATCCGGCGCGTCCGTTTCCAGCAGCAGCGACGAGAGAGGCAGGCGAGCCATCACATCACGGGTTTTACTGGCTCGTGGATAAGTGATGGTGCCACCTACGCCGATGCGGTATCCCATAGCAATGAAGCGCTCAGCCTGCTGAAGGCTACCGGCAAAACCATGAACAACACCGGTTCTCGGCAAATTGTGGCGTTTCAAATGCAGCGCCAGTTTGTCATGCGTGCGGCGGGAATGCAGGATAACCGGCAGATCATAGCGCTTCGCCAGCTTTAGCTGCTCGTCGAGGATAAATTCCTGTCTGTCGAACTGCGGATCCTCGCGATAAAGATCCAGCCCAATTTCGCCGATCGCGATCAGCTTCTCCGGTTTTTGCCGCAGACGATCCTCCAGCGCCGCCAGCCCGACTTCATCATGTTTTTCAATCACTATCGGATGCAGGCCGATAGCGGCATAAAGCGCGGGGTAGTTCTGCGCCAGCGCAAGTACGCGATCGAAACGCCCTGCTTCAACTGCGGGCACAATGATTTTACGAACCCCGGCCTCGGCGGCAAGCTCGAGGCTGTGGGCTTCATCACCGGTAAACGGAGGAAAATCAAAGTGGCAATGGGTGTCGTAGAACGTAAAACTCACGCAAGATCCTCATTATCAAACGCGGCATCATTGGCCTGCAGGCCAGAACTAATCGGTTTGACCCGTGATTCATTGGCCGCGGTCACGGGAGGTATAACCAGCGGACCCGGCGTATTAATACGCGGCAAATGCCGCCTTAAAGGTGGCTTGGCGACCAGCAGCTTGCCAATGGTCGCCAGGAAATAGCGACCGCACAGGCGGCCCGTTTGATAATCAGCCGTCAAGGAAGGCAGCCGACTGCCGAGGGCGTTGCTTAGCAGCGGTTTTGGCGGATAAATTTCAAACACGCGCAGTTTGCCCGGTGGTTTTTCAATAAAGCCCTGGATTTCGCGATAGCTCGCTTCGTGGTGCTGCACCAGATTCAAAAGCGGCTGCAGGCTGCTGTCACCGAGCCAGCGTTCCATATGTTTGAACCATTGCGGCGTATAGTACATCTGTGAAGGCACGGTACGAATAACCACCAGCGTATCCGCACCACGTTTTGCCGCTTCCCTTACCGGCACCGCATCGCTGATACCCCCATCCTGATAGCTGACGCCGTCAATCTCCACGCCCGAGCGGTAGAACCCCGGAATGGCACTTGAGGCCTTCAATAAATTTAGCCAGGTATCTGCGGTGGGTGAAAAGTAGTTCGCCGCATAGTCATCGCTACGACAGGCACACATAAAGAACGCTTTTCCCTGCTCAAAAAGCGGGTCCGCGCTGGACATCGAAAGCGGTAATCTTGCAGACGTAGACTCAATCAGCCAGTCGAGGTCAATCAGGTTTCCACCGCGAGCAAAACGCAGGGGATTAAAAAAGTCCCGGGTCGTGGTAAAGCGAGTGATCACTCGCCGTGCGTATCCCGGCTGGTTACAAACATAAGCGGAAAGGTTTTGCGCCCCGGCAGAAGTGCCAAAGAACAAATCAAAGGGGTTGAAGTCCGCGCGCATAAATTCGTCCAGAACCCCGGCCGTAAAGATCCCGCGCTGCCCGCCCCCTTCACAAATTAGAGCGAGTTTTCCAGGACGAAAAGGTTTGATCGCAAGCGGCGCAATATTGCCGAGCGTAACGGGTATACGATGTCCCACCCTGCTTTCCTGAATTTCTGTTGTTGTGAGTTTCTACCCTATACCCATAGCCCGCTAAGTAAAACGGCGAAAGCCAGTCACAAGGACTGGCTTAAGGTTGCTGACAAAGAGGGAAAAGCGTGATTTTTCCCTCTTTGTGGTGAGCAGCCGAAAATCAATGAATTGATTTTCCTGTTTTTTTTAACGAGCCGTCTGGTATTTCTTTTCTATCGACAGAGAGTTGTCGCCAGTATAAAGCCAGTCACGAGGACTGGCTTTTCTTTTGTATCGGTATGTTACTGGTTAATGTGGCTAAGGGCGTCTGCGCCCCATAAACAGGCTTACCAGGAACAGGATAATACCCACTATAAAGACAATTTTCGCAGCCCCTGCAGCGGTACCAGCCAGACCACCGAAGCCCAGCGCCGCAGCGATCAACGCAATAACCAGAAAAATAATGCCCCAACGAAACATAGACTCTCCTTAACCATAGTGAATCTTATCGCTTCTTAACGAGCGCCGGATGGCAAACCCGCAGGCGATAATCTGTAATGGTGGTGCTTACCGCCTTCCGGGCTAAGCCCGGAAGAAAGTTTCGTGCTGCCGTTACTTCACTTTCAGATCGTTTTTGACGCTTTTCACGCCTTCAACGGCTTTGGCAATGCTTTCAGCACGCTCGGACTGAGCGCTTGATTTCACTTCACCGGACAGCTGAACTACACCGTCAGTGGTTTCCACTTTTACATGGCGAGAAGGAACAATACTGTCGGCCAGTAATTTAGCTTTGATCTCGCTGGTGGTTGCCGCATCGCCGGTATACCCCTTAACCGATTGCGTTTTAGCATCCCGCACGTGAAGTTTGTCGCTTACCGAACTCACGCCCTCAACTTTTTTCGCCGTGGCGACAGCCTGTTCAGCCTGAGCCTGGCTCTCAACAAAGCCACTCAGGGTGACCACTTTTTTCTCGGTCTTCACCGAGATGTCGGTACTTTTAATGTTTTTGTCGTCGACAAGTGCTGCTTTAACTTTCGCTGTGATACCGCTGTCATCCATGAAGTTACCGACTTTATTCATAGAGCTATCGATTTTTTTCCCTGCGGAGTCGGCGGTAGATTCCGTCTTGTTGAGCAGGGACTCTTCAGCAAGGGCAGAACTGCTTGCCAGTACTGAACCCAACACAACTGCCAGCAGAGTTTTTGAAATCTTAGTCGTAGTCATCGATTAATTCCTGTAGGTTTGCTCATCATTTGAGCTTTCTCGCTTCCTCTTTACGCCGAAAAGACTCAGCAATTAATATCGCAATAACCTGGGAAGCGTTAATAACAAACCAGAAAAACATAAGTTTCCGGTACTTTCATCCAATTAAATGGTCATCGCTTTGTTAAATATAGATCACAATCATAAAAGTGCATGACGTATTGATGGAAAAAGCAGCAACAACGCAGGATTAACGGGAAATTAAGACGATTCCGCAAGGGATTCAAAAGACAGGGAAAGTGAGAAGAACGCGGTGAGCGCCGCGTTCTCAAGACAGTTAACAAAGGTCATCGTTTTTAAAATGACTGACTGCGGGCCTAAAGAAAAACGATGAATAATGTTCTCTGGTTTACCTCAAACGGTCGAAAACCACGCTTTTCGGCCGTTTGTCACCAATGTGAAGAACGCGGCGAGCGCCGCGTTCTGTCAGGCGATTAGTGCTCGCGGGTTTTACGGAAGGTGACGTCAGGGTAACGTTCCTGAGTAATGTTCAGGTTCACCATCGTCGGCGCGATATAGGTCAGGTTATCCCCGCCATCGAGCGCCAGCTGAACTTCGTTTTTACGTTTGAATTCTTCAAATTTCTTAACGTCGTTCCCTTCAACCCACCGCGCTGTCGCCACGTTGACCGACTCGTAAATCGCTTCCACGTTGTATTCGCTTTTCAGGCGTGCAACGACCACGTCGAACTGCAGCACGCCGACCGCACCCACGATCAGATCGTTATTGGCAACAGGGCGGAATACCTGCACCGCGCCCTCTTCAGAAAGCTGCACCAACCCTTTCAGCAGCTGCTTTTGCTTAAGCGGATCGCGCAGACGGATACGGCGGAACAGTTCAGGGGCAAAGTTCGGAATACCGGTGAACTTCATCATCTCGCCCTGGGTAAAGGTATCGCCGATCTGGATCGTGCCATGGTTATGCAGGCCGATGATGTCGCCCGGATACGCTTCTTCCACGTGAGAACGGTCACCGGCCATAAAGGTCAGTGCGTCAGAAATAATGACGTCTTTACCGATACGCACCTGACGCAGCTTCATGCCTTTCTCATATTTGCCAGAAACGACGCGCATAAAGGCCACGCGGTCGCGGTGTTTAGGATCCATGTTTGCCTGAATCTTAAACACGAAACCGGTGAACTTCTCATCCGCGGCCTCAACCAGACGCGTGTCGGTTTTACGCGGCATGGGTGCCGGAGCCCATTCAACCAGACCATCCAGCATATGATCTACGCCGAAGTTACCCAATGCGGTACCAAAGAACACGGGGGTTATCTCACCGGCCAGGAACAGCTCGTGATCGAATTCGTTAGAAGCTCCCTGCACCAGTTCCAGCTCGTCGCGCAGCTGCTGAGCAAGATCTTCGCCCACCGCCGCGTCGAGATCCGGGCTGTTTAACCCTTTTACGATACGCACTTCCTGAATCGTATGCCCTTTACCGGTTTGGTAGAGGTAGGTTTCATCTTTATAGAGATGGTAAACCCCTTTGAACAGCTTGCCGCAGCCGATGGGCCAGGTGATTGGCGCACAGCCAATCTTCAGCTCACGCTCAACCTCATCCAGCACCTCCATCGGATCGCGGATGTCGCGATCCAGCTTGTTCATAAAGGTGATGATCGGCGTATCGCGCAGGCGGGTCACTTCCATCAGCTTGCGGGTACGATCTTCTACACCTTTCGCGGCGTCGATAACCATCAGGCAGCAGTCAACGGCGGTCAGCGTACGATAGGTATCTTCAGAAAAGTCTTCGTGCCCGGGGGTGTCCAGCAGGTTAACCAGGCTGTCGCGGTACGGGAACTGCATTACCGAGGTGGTAATCGAGATCCCACGCTGTTTTTCCATTTCCATCCAGTCGGATTTAGCGTGCTGGCTTGAGCCACGGCCTTTTACCGTTCCGGCGGTCTGAATCGCCTGTCCGAACAACAGCACCTTTTCGGTGATGGTCGTTTTACCGGCATCCGGGTGGGAAATAATGGCAAAAGTGCGGCGTTTTGCCACCTCTTGCAAATATGGAGACAAAGTCATAATTACATCTTCTGTAAATACGCGCGGCCTTAAACCACGCGTCGAGTGAACGTTATTTGGCGGCTATTTTACCCATCACTGCGGGTTTAACAATCAACAATCATGGCTTACACAGCAGTTGCTCCAGTTCACTTAGCGAGGTGACCTGCCAGGTTGGCTCGATCCCTTCCGGCGCAGTGCGCCCGTGGGCGTTAAGCCAGCAGGTGGCTATCCCGGCGTTAATGCCGCCAAGAATGTCGGATTCAGCCGTGTCGCCTACCATCAGTACGCGGTCACGCGGGGGCTGTTTCATCTGCTCAAAGGTATAGTCGAAAATGCGGCGGTCAGGTTTTGCTACACCCACCTGCTCGGAAATAACCAGCAGGTCGAAGTAATCACGCAGGCCGGTGCGCTCAAGGCGGATTTGCTGCAGCGCGGTAAAACCGTTGGTAATGATGCCCAGTTTGGCTTTGCCTTTCAGCGCGTTCAACAACGAAACCGCGCCCGGTAGCGGGGCACAGATCTCCGCCATCGCGGATAAAAAGGCGTTATTGAGCTCAGCTGACGGCACGCTAAGCCGTTCGGCCCAGCCTTCAAAACGACGCAGCTGCAGCTGCAGCGCGGTAATGGCTCCGTTCTGGTAATCCACCCACAGTGGTTTATTCACCGCCTGATAGTCCTGGAAGTCATCGTCGGTAAAGGTCACGCTGTAGTCGAGAAACATCCGCTGTAATCCGCCGAACGCGTCAAAGGTAAACAGCGTTTCGTCCGCATCAAATAAAATCCAGTCCCAGTTCATCCATACACCTTTTAAATATTAACCGAGGGGTAACGCCATGATGATGGCGTCTTCCCGACCCTCTTTTGTCGGGTAATAGTTGCGACGAATGGTCGCTTCGTTAAAACCCAGGCTTTCGTACAGAGCTCTCGCCGCGAGATTGGAGGCACGTACCTCCAGCCACAGCGTAAAGACATCCCGCTTCTCAAGCTCCTCGATAAGATGCTCAAGCAGCGCTTTCCCAAGCCCCTGCCGCTGGTATGCCGGATCGACCGCGATGTTAAACAACGTGGCCTCATCAAGAATGACCTGCGTCACCGCAAAAGCGGCAAGCTTGCCGTCAACGTCGAGCCGCAAATTGTAATAGCGTTCGCCCTGGTTGCTGGCAAAGGTTTTTTCACTCCAGGGAAAAGCATGACTGCGTAGCTCAATGGCATACGCCGCCGCCAGATCATTTGGCGTCAGGGAAGAAATCTTGTTCATGTTCACAAATTTGTCGCCACAGCGCCTGTCGCGCGTTGCCATTATGATAAAGCTCGTCCAGCGCCGGGGAAGCCAGCTGCGCGCCATCAAGGGTCAGCGGCTGCTCCACGCCTAGTCGCCAGCTATTGCAGCGGCTGTCCGGTGGCATCATCGCCACGCGCTCAGGGGTCAGCTGCATGACTTGCTCAGCGCTCAACGCCATGCTGCGTAAAATGTCCTTCACCAGCGGATCGTTCAACGCAGGTGGCTCTTCAGCAACCATGACCAAACGTACGCCCGTGGGCAAAGAAACCGCAATTTCACCCTGCAAGACCGTCGGCCGGCGCAGCACCCACTGGGTGATACCCAGTTGCTGTAACTGCCAGTCACGTCGGGAGGGGGAAGTCATAGCGAAACCTGTTGAGCGCGTAATTAGGGCCGCAAATATAGCAAATTCATCGAATCCACGCCATTAAAGCTCTATAATCCACGCTCTGATTTTCCAGGAGCAATTTGATGAGTGCGTTTACCCCGGCGAGTGAAGTACTGCTGCGCCACAGCGATGATTTTACCGAGAGCCGCGTGTTGTTTGCCGGTGACATGCAAGACGATCTGCCGGCGCGTTTCGACACCGCCGCCAGCCGCGCCCACACCCAGCAATTCCACCACTGGCAGGTACTAAGCGCGCAAATGGGCGAGAACGCACAGTATGGCCTGGTGGTCGGTGCGGATGATATTGCCGACAGCAATACGCTGGTTTACTACTGGCCCAAAAACAAGCCTGAAGCCCAGTTCCAGCTGATGAACATCCTGTCGCTGATGCCGGTGGGCACCGACGTCTTTGTCGTCGGCGAAAACCGTTCTGGCGTGCGTAGCGCTGAGCAGATGCTGGCTGATGTTTGCCCGTTGACCAAAATCGACAGCGCCCGCCGCTGCGGTCTGTACCACGGCCGCCTTGAACAGCAGCCTGCGTTTGATGAAAACAGCGGGTGGGGCGAATATCTCCATGAAGGGATGACGGTTAAAACCCTGCCGGGCGTCTTCAGCCGTGACGGACTCGATACCGGCAGCAAGCTGCTGCTTTCTACGCTGACGCCGCACACCAAAGGCAAAGTGCTGGACGTGGGCTGCGGCGCAGGCGTGCTGGCAATTACCCTCGCCAGCCACTCACCAAAAGTTCGCCTCACGCTGAGCGACGTCAGCGCACCAGCGGTTGCTGCCAGCCGAGCAACGCTTGCGGCCAACGGCATTGAAGGCGAAGTGGTTGCCAGTAATGTCTACTCGGAGATCAATGGCCGTTTCGACATGATTATCTCCAACCCACCGTTCCACGACGGTATGCAAACCAGCCTTGATGCGGCCCACCAGCTTATTCGCGGTGCCGCACGTCATCTGAACATGGGCGGCGAGCTGCGCATCGTGGCGAACGCCTTCCTTGCCTACCCTAACGTGCTGGACGAAGTGTTTGGCAGCCATGAAGTTATTGCCCAAACCGGCCGTTTCAAAGTCTACCGTGCCGTTCTGACCCGTGCGGGTAAAAAGCGCTAATTGCGCCATGGTGCCGCTTTTTGCATCAGTTGGGAAAGCGGCACCAAATTAACTGTTGACGAAGTTCAGAAAACATCTAGAATGCGCCTCCGTGGTTGTGATACTTCGGTATTACAGGTATGCGAAGGTGGCGGAATTGGTAGACGCGCTAGCTTCAGGTGTTAGTGTTCTTACGGACGTGAGGGTTCAAGTCCCTCTCTTCGCACCAACACAACCACGAAAGATATCGTTCGCACTGCGCGAAGGTGGCGGAATTGGTAGACGCGCTAGCTTCAGGTGTTAGTGTTCTTACGGACGTGAGGGTTCAAGTCCCTCTCTTCGCACCAATGCGAAGGCGATATCAAAACACTTCAGGCAAAAGTCTGAAAACTGTGCGAAGGTGGCGGAATTGGTAGACGCGCTAGCTTCAGGTGTTAGTGTCCTTACGGACGTGAGGGTTCAAGTCCCTCTCTTCGCACCACTTCTTATGAAGTGACCCCGGTACTCTCCCCCTGTTTTTTATCTCACTGTTC
>NZ_DASYBS010000188.1:0-2810 GCF_036500665.1 Cedecea sp. | reverse complement strand
CATTGACATACGCCACGTAGGTTACGTTAATTGACATACATGGCGTATGTCAATTATAACGTCATCAATAACGAGGCGGAGTGGAACCATGGCACGTAAAGCGCGCACCGAAATGATTGAAGAAACCCGACAAAAGCTGGTGGCGGCGGCCCGCCGACAGTTTGGCAGCGTGGGGTATGCCGAGACGGTGATGGATGAACTTACCGCGCAAGTCGGCATGACGCGCGGCGCGCTCTATCACCATTTTGGCGATAAAAAGGGGTTGTTCCTGGCGGTGGTGAAGGCGATTGACGCTGAAATGGATGCGCGTCTGGCCGACATTACCGCGAGTGCGGCGGGTGACTGGGAGGCTTTTGCGGCGCGTTGTCGCGGGTATTTGATCATGATGACGGAGCCGCAAGCGCAGCGCATTCTGTTGCGCGATTCACCTTCGGTGCTGGGGGCCGAATATCTGCAGGCCAGCAAGCTGGCGTGCATTGTCTGGATGACGGGCGCATTGCAGGCGTTGATGGCACAGCGGCACATCCCCGTCGCCGAGCCGGAATCGCTGGCGCATTTGATCAATGGCGGCCTGATGGATGCCGCGCTGTGGGTCGCCCATCACCCGGAAAAAGACGCTGCGCTGGAGCAGGCCTTGGCCAGTTTGAACCTGTTGCTGAACGGGCTGCGTTTCACCGCCGCATAAGCTTCAATGCCGGCCGCCGGCTTAAGGGTGAATGGCCGCAGGTTGAACATTTTGCGCCAGCTGGATATTGTTGCGGCCGTTGTTTTTTGCATGATAGAGCGCGGCGTCGGCCGCGCCGATCGCCGATTCGACGTCCAGTTTTTCCAATGCCGAGATGCCGGCGCTGAGCGTCAGCGTGCCGCTGTGCTGCGGGCTGGCGCCGTGTGGGATGTTCAGTTCCGCCACTCGTTGGCGCACCCGCTCGGCCAGCTGCGCCGCGTAGCCTTCGTGCACGTTGGTTAGCAGCACCAAAAACTCTTCCCCGCCGTAGCGCACCACGATGTCGCGCGAACGCACCGCATCGCGGATGGCGATCGCCACCTGCACCAGCGCCCGGTCGCCCATCGCGTGGCCGTAACTGTCGTTGTAGACCTTGAAGTGGTCGATATCCAGCAGCAGCACGTAGTGGCGGCCGGTTTGCGGTTCCAGCAGCATGTTGATCTTATTCTCCAGCCCGCGGCGGTTATAAAGACCGGTCAGGGGATCGAGCATGCTTAAATTATTGAATTTGTCCCGTTCGTTATACAGGTTGGCCACCAGCGCGTGAGTAAAGATTTCACTGCGTTTCAACATCAGGTGGTGGATGGAGAAAGCGATAATAGGTAATAGCGTGGTGAATAATATCCGCAGGGTATTATGCATACCGTCTAAAGCCAGGATCACCATTGCGGAAGGCACGGCGTGTAAACAAAAGGCGGTAAAGTTATCCGTCAGGGAAATAGCGCTGATAAAAAAGATGCTAAACAAACTAATTAATAAAAAATCTTGGTTATTCGGTAGGCAATATTGACTTTTAACGTAAATATGGGCGGCCCACAGCAGGCCGAGCACGCTGGCGAACAGGTTGAGTTTGCACAGGTATTGCCGCGGCGTTTGCAGGGAGAATAGCGCCGCCGCCAGACAAAATAACGGTATGCATAATAAAGGCAGAGTAAAAGAAGGGACATCCCTAAAAGGGAACAATAACGTAAATATGGAAGAGGCGGCATTCATCATTAGAAAAAGAAATAATGCCAGGCGCTGCTTGCTGTTCAGTAATTCCTGATAAGAACGGGCGTTCATACGGAGGTCACTCTTTGCAAAGTCGTACTGTCGAATAATTAAGGTTGAGAAGCATTCCCTCGGCGCGAAATATCCACGGAATTTGCATGGTTGAGGATTGTGATTATTATCATGCAAACAGGACTAGGAATTTTCTTATGTCAAATTATCATTTTTTCATGCTGGTGTCATCTGGGTTTGGTCACCGCAGTGAAAATGATGCGGCGGCCAAAAAAGTGTTATATGATATTGGTTATCATTATCACTTGAAGGGGGTTATCATGCTTACCGCCATGATTGCCGCGTGTGGACTGTGGGGCGTCAGCTGGTGCCTCGGGGATCGCCTGGCCAGCGCCTGGGGCGTTTTGCTGCCGTGCGCGCTGATGCCGCTGCTGGCCTTGATCGATCTGAATATGATGCAGCTGCGCACCCTGATTGTGATAGCGATGCTGGCGACGCTGGTCATGTTGTTCAACAGCCGGCTGCGCCACTATCTGCTGCTGCCTTCCTGCATGGCGCTGGCGGGCGGCCTGGCGGCAATCAGCCTCAACTTCAGCTTCGCGTAAACGCCGGAAACGGCAAAACCACGCTAGGCGTGTTTATCATCAATGCGTTGGGATTTTTTCGAAGGAACTACCGGAGAGATCATCAATTGGTGCGAAGAGAGGGACTTGAACCCTCACGTCCGTAAGGACACTAACACCTGAAGCTAGCGCGTCTACCAATTCCGCCACCTTCGCACAGTCGATGTTGTTGCTTTGATTTATATTACGTCGCCAGCTTGGTGCGAAGAGAGGGACTTGAACCCTCACGTCCGTAAGAACACTAACACCTGAAGCTAGCGCGTCTACCAATTCCGCCACCTTCGCATCGATGCTGAGTGCAATATAAATCATGTGGTTATTTGGTGCGAAGAGAGGGACTTGAACCCTCACGTCCGTAAGGACACTAACACCTGAAGCTAGCGCGTCTACCAATTCCGCCACCTTCGCATACCAGAAACATTACCGGAGTAACGCTACCACGGAGGCGAATTCTAGAGATT
>NZ_DASYBS010000187.1:0-1762 GCF_036500665.1 Cedecea sp. | reverse complement strand
GACCTGGTCCGTCGCCTGGGTGACAAAGCAGTGGTGCTGCTTCCGATTCTTTTGATTGGCGTGCCGTTCGAAGAGATTGTCAGATACGCGGTTGAACACGAGATAGACCTGATTGTGATGCCAACGCACGGACGAACCGGGTTGGCTCATTTTCTTTTAGGCAGCACCGCTGAACGCGTGATCTCGCACTCGGATTGTCCGGTGGTAGTTATCAGAACGCGACCGAGCGAAGCTTAACGGTGGTTCATCGAAGCCGACCGCTATTCAAACAGACATCTCGGTAAGCGGTTGCTTGTTAAAGGCGTGACCGCAATTCCCCCCGTTCTGAAGTCTCAAAATCACAATACGGAAAGATCACAAAGGTCACAAAGACAGAAGAAATGACTATCCACGGATTTGGAGGGGGACGATAATACCACCGTACTTTCAGATCTTGTGTATAACTCTGACGAACTTCGTCCCGAAGAACGTACAACGCGGTTACCTTTGTGCAACTGAGGTTGCACATCGATCAAATCCGCGAGGAATTTTAGGCTGCCATCTTGGTAAGTTGTTCAACATCAGCGTGAGAGGCGGCCAGTAAGGCGGTGATGATTCGCCGGCCTTTTGCAGAGATTTGGTAACGGTGGGTGTGAGGGAGTTTTCGGATAAGGCCATGAGCTCTGAGCAGAGCAAATTGGCGAGTAATGGCGGCACTGCGGCGACGGATCTCAGTCTTGGTTGGTTTGATTTTGGTTGGCGGGTAGAGCAAAGCGCGTAAATGAGCGTTACGCAGGCCGCTGAGAGCGAACTCTCCCCGGCTACAGGCCAGCAGTAAGGCGTGATCGGTCTGTGCCAGAGCATTGAGAGCGCGATAGCGTTTGCCATGGTGGGTGATGGGGCAACAGATTTGAGCGGCTTCTTGCAGAAGTGAGTTTGAGCCGGTGACACTGGCTAGAGCCTCAAGGTAACGTTGATTAGCGGCCCGAGAGAGTTGGCCGCGTCGATACATGTCGCAGACTCCTTTGCGCAAAGCCCTGCAGCGCTTCTGAGCTTTTGGCTGGCCTTCTTTAGCTCGGTAAACTCTAAATTCCTTAGGCGCCACGATGGTGGTTTCCACTCTAAGAACGCTGCTCTCTTTATCATACATCTTGAGCGAATTACCATTGAGGGTATGGCGAATGCGGACTCCTTCGGCTCGGTGTTGGAGTCTAGAGTTGAGTTCTCCTTGAAAGTTAGCGCGTGGCCGTCCAGTGCTTTGGGGAACCTTCCTGCCCAAGAAGCGCAGCACGTCGGGACTTTGGAAGGTGCTGATGGCATGCCGTAAAAACTTAGGATAGAGCTTCTGGAGTTGCTCAGCTTGATCGAAGAGCACATCGGTGGCGTACTCACTTTGGGAAGCACTCCAGTAGTAGCCCAGCCCCGCCATCGGAGCGGTAATTTCACGGTGGAGAGGATGAGCCAGTTCCAAAAATGAGTTCAGCAATACTGGCCAATTACAGCGTAATTGTTCATCCAGCAGCTTTTGGGCGGCGGCACAATCCTCGAGCCAGATAAAACAGTTATCCCGCTGCCGATAGCCAATCCCGGCTCGATCCATCTGGCGAGCTAACCAGGCTCGCCCATTGAGACAAACGTCTAGGTTAAAAGGAAACCAGCTCTGCACCCGGATGTGCATCAACCCAATTTCAGGATGCTGATAATAATGGTACAGATGGGTGCACTTGCCTGACTCCATGACCAGACGCAAGCGCTTGGCCTGGCGATCGCCTCGGACCCGAAA
>NZ_DASYBS010000186.1:0-3253 GCF_036500665.1 Cedecea sp. | reverse complement strand
AAATCAGACATGATTCGTTAACTCCTGAATAATGGCCGGTGAATTAACAGGTTCCGGGTTGCCGGAAACCGGCGGTAAGTGGTTTTGATGTGCGCAGCCGGTAAGCAGCCACAGCACCAGAAAAGGGATGCTGTATTTCATCAGAATGCCTCCGGGAAACCCCGGCCTTCAGGCCGGGGAGGAAAGGCGGCGGTTTTTCGACTAACTGTCTTTTGCATAATCACATTTTCCTCTTTAGTATTTGAAATTATGAAGCGTGCGTATAAATACCGGTTTTACCCAACACCAGAACAGGCTGAGCTTTTAGCTCAGACGTTCGGCTGTGTGCGCTTCGTCTACAACTCCATCCTCCGCTGGCGTACCGATGCGTACTACGAGCGAAAGGAGAAAATCGGTTATCTACAGGCTAATGCTCGCCTTACTGCGCTCAAAAAAGAGTCTGAGTACGTCTGGCTTAACGATGTATCCTGCGTCCCCCTCCAGCAGTCTCTGCGCCACCAACAAACGGCCTTTGCTAACTTCTTCGCCGGACGTGCCGCATATCCGGCCTTCAAAAGCAAACGGCACAAGCAGGCAGCTGAGTTCACTGCCAGCGCGTTTAAATACCGTGACGGCAGGTTGTACATGGCAAAGAGCAAGTCGCCGCTGGACATTCGCTGGAGCCGTGAACTACCTTCTGCGCCGTCAACCGTTACCATTTCCAGAGATGCGGCCGGGCGGTACTTCGTTTCCTGTCTGTGTGAGTTTGAACCTGTATCAATGCCTGTTACCGCTAAAACTGTCGGCATTGATGTTGGCTTAAAAGATTTGTTCGTCACCGACACAGGATTCAAAACCGGCAATCCCCGCCACACCGCTAAATATGCGAAGCGACTGGCATAGCAACAGCGCAGGTTGAGCAGGAAGAAAAAAGGCTCAAAGAACCGCGCCAAAGCACGCTTAAAGGTCGCCCGACTCCACGCGAAAATCGCCGATTGCCGGATGGACAACCTGCACAAATTGTCCCGCAAACTGATTAACGAAAACCAAGTTGTTTGCGTCGAATCCCTCAGGGTGAAAAACATGATCCGCAACCCGAAGCTGTCTAAAGCGATAGCTGACGCAGGCTGGAGCGAACTTGTTCGCCAGCTACAGTACAAAGGGGAATGGGCAGGGCGTAGCGTTGTCGCTATTGATCAGTATTTCCCTTCTTCCAGATGTTGTAGCAGTTGCGGTTTCACCATGAAAACTATGCCCCTTGATGTTCGTAAATGGACTTGCCCTGAGTGCGGAGTAGCCCATGATCGCGACATTAACGCGGCCCGAAATATCAAAGCTGCCGGGCTGGCAGTGTTAGCCCACGGAGAGCCTGTAAATCCTGAATCGCAGCACGCGGCTTAGGTTCGGCTCGTTGAAGTGGGAATCCCCATCCTTCAGGGTGGGGAGCAGTCAAGTGTCTGTCCTTTTGTTTCGTCCCGTAATAAGCCGCTACGTGTAGTGACGCGCAGATACGCCACGCCGTAGCCATTGGCCTGGCGTGACCACGGCTCCCTAAGGGGCTTTTGATGGCATGGTGTATGGCTTAGCAGGACGGAGAGAGAAGGGAATATAAAGCGGGATTTTCTCGTTTTACCCGGTCACACACGCGATGTGTGTTACGGAAATAACTGAAGCTGTGTTACTTAAGACGTTGCTGATTGGCCCGGAGCATGGTCTGGATCGATGCCCGACGGTTTGCGGCGGCTCCCCTGAATGCAGAGGCAGCAGCACGGGTGTTACTCCAGGAGCTGTACGCGTCAGCAGCTTTACCGGCGGCGTAATCAACTGCCCGTCCGGCCAGTTGTGCGCCAGTGGCCGCCCCCTTAGCACCGAGTCTCGCACCGGCTGCACCGGCCTTCAGTGCTCCGGGAGCGGCGTCTTTCGCTTTACTGCCAAGAGAACTGATACCGGACATGGCAACAGCCTGCATGGTGGCCTGTGTGGCTGCACCACCGAGTCCGGTTCCCACTTTTGCTGAAAATAGAATCAAGATACCCGCACCGATACTCGCCAACAGCGTTTGCGCACCAAGCGTAACGATATTTTTATCGTTGGCATTTTGCACGGCAATATCGAGAATGGTGTTGGTATAATTGATGGCTATTCTGACAAAAAATGCAGAAAGCATTATTGTGATAATTGCGGTGAATATTATTTTCAGCCAGTTATCGAACATTGGCCTGAGAAACCCATAAAGTAGGCAGAAAATAAATATTGGGCCAGTCGTACACATTAAAAGAATGGTGATTTCTGCCAGAAGATTAACAAAGGTCGTGACAGTAAGAACAAAAATTGCTCCACCCCAAACCAACCCTTCTGCAAGTCCTCCATTGAGTTTAACATAATCCGAATCATCGAGATTATAAAGGGTTGTCCCCAATTTTTGAGCTTTTGCCCAAACTGTATCTAAAAGCATCCATATGTTATCACTGCCGGTAACACCATTTTTCAGCCCATTAATGGCCGCTATCGTTATATCCAGCCAGCCACCAATATTAGCCACAAACATCATGATTAACAGCATTCGGCCAATATCCCACATAACGTCTTCAACCGGTTTTTGAAGTTTACCGGCAATGGTCTGATAACCTTTAAAGACAATATAAGAGGTGAACGAACTGGTGATGAGCATCGTCATCATGGAACCATATACAGAGGCTTGCCCCTGTAATACGGTATTTAAGCTTCCCATGATGGCATTGTTCATCCCTGTGAATATACCACCGGACATATATCACCTCACATTATTAAGGTCTGGAACTGGCTGTAATGAAATTTTATCCTTTAGTTTTTCTATGGCTTGTTTTTTTCCTTCAATAACATCTGGTTTGTCCTGTTCATGTTTCATTGCATCTCTGGCGTTCTGACACTCCTTAATATCCCAAGTGCCATCCAGCAGACATTCAGTGTATTTGGCAATCATTTCATCGTGATGCTTAATAAACCATTCGCGAGAGTATTTCTCATCACACCCACTCAGAAAAATAAGTGACAAAACCAGAGGGGTAACAAAAGTTAATTTTTTCATGGCTAACTACCTATATTATTCAAGTCGGCAACTGGCGCATTCAGTTGCTGTTTTGAAAATTCCTTTTGCTTCTGCGCTTCGAGCATCTTACTACGTTGTTCGGCCTGTTTCACCGACATTTCCCATTGAGTGGTTAATGCATTTAACTGGATACTTCGGGCCGAAACGACATTCGCCAGATCCTGAGATTCTTTCGAATCTGTAGAA
>NZ_DASYBS010000185.1:0-1615 GCF_036500665.1 Cedecea sp. | reverse complement strand
CCGCTGGTACTGGTGCAGCAGGGCAACGCTCTGTATCAGCGTCAGGTATTTCATATGGTCGCGCCGGGTGCGCGTCTTGTCCGAGAGGAACGTCAGCTTTTCCGCATACGGATTGACCACCTTCAGCGGCCGCAGCAGCCGCTGCGCGTTCTGGTGCAGCTTTGTCAGGTAACTTTTTTCACTCACCGCCAGCAGCCTGGCCAGCGTCTGGTTATGGCGCTGCAACGCGTGTATCGCCTGCGTCTGCTCCCGGCTCTCGTTCACCGTCAGCACCAGGCAGCGGTTGAGCAGCTCTTCGTCCACATCGCTGGCGGTGGTGGTCAGCATCAGCATCACCGGCCCCTGCACCTTATACTCCCGCGTCACCAGGTCGCCGCTGGACTTGTCCTTACCGGTTGAGGCGATTTTCAGCTCACCGTCCGACTGCAACAGCTTCAGCGCATACGCCGCCTGGCGAACACCTTCTTCTTCCTCTATCGCCAGGATTTTGTGCTGAAGCGAGGTTTCTCCCAGGTAGTACAGGCTCTGCCCGGTCATCGCGCTGTACTGCACCCGTTCTTCCTCCGGGATAAGCCCCAGAACGGCATCCATCAGCGAGGATTTGCCCGCCGCCGAACTGCTCTGTATCAGCACCGCCAGCGGCCTGTCCAGCTTGCGCGACGTCGCCGCCAGATAGCCAGTTAACAGGTTGGTGGCTTCACCCACCACGCCGCACGCTGCCAGATCATTGACGATCCGTTCTGCCAGATCGGGGGATTTCAGCAGCTCAAGCGCGGCCGCTTCGTCTTCGGCCGACACGCTGACCGCCCCGGAAGCCTGCTCTGTCTCCGCCGTCCGGCGCTGTTCATCCTGCTGCTGTTCCAGCGCCAGCAGCACCCGGCCACACTCGCGTTTTATCACCGAAGCCTCACAGGCCAGCTCGTTAGCGGCACAGCTGATATACACCTGACGCTGCTTCGCGTGGTACATATCGAAGCTGTCCACGTGGAACGCGCCGGTTGATTCGTCCAGCACCTGCACGTTGACCTTCATCACTTCAGACAGGGTATTTTTCTGCCAGCCCCGTACCCGCCACTGACGCGGCCCGGAACGTAACAGCAGCTCGCCGGAGGCGGTTACTTCACCGGCGAGGGTTTCAGCCGCAGAAGGTGCCGCCTGAACGCCCGGTCGGGCAGCTAAATAAGGGATATTCTCCCCGCTGGCCATTACCGTCTCCGCTGCGGCCACCGCAGCGCTGCCCATCCTGACAGCCGACTCCAGTGCCAGACCCAGCGCACCTTCAGCATTACCGCTTTTCAGCGCGTATTCATTCGCATCCAGCCCGGCCGGGAACCGCACCCGCCAGGCGTCGATGCCGCAGCCTGCCAGTTGGTCAGCCACCGCTTCCGCACCCCGATCCCCGGCCTCGTCCCGATCGAACGCGATCAGCACCCGTTTCACCCCGTGATACTGTAGCGCCGCCAGATGCTCCGCCGTAAAGCCATTCACCCCGAAGCTGGCTACCACATGGCGGAACCCCGCGCACCAGAAGGTCATGGCGTCGATCAGTGCCTCGCACAGGATCACCTCTGACGAGGTGTTCAGCGCTTCTTCATTCCAGATCCCACACAGCGGC
>NZ_DASYBS010000184.1:0-1534 GCF_036500665.1 Cedecea sp. | reverse complement strand
ACGACGCCGGGGCCGCATTTCGGCCTGGGACTGGAAGCCTACGCGACCTGGACTTCTCCGATCCGTAAATACGGCGACATGGTCAACCACCGTCTGCTCAAAGCGGTTATCACCGGCCAGGCAGCCGAAAAACCGCAAGATGAAGTGACAGTCCAATTGGCAGAACGTCGTCGTCTGAACCGCATGGCAGAACGCGACGTGGGTGACTGGCTGTATGCGCGTTATCTGAAAGACAAAGCCGGCACCGATGAGCGCTTCAATGCAGAAATCATCGACGTGACTCGCGGCGGCCTGCGGGTGCGTTTGCTGGACAATGGCGCAGTGGCCTTCATCCCAGCACCCTTTATTCACGCGGTACGTGATGAAATGGTCTGCAGCCAGGAAACCGGCACGGTCCAAATCAAAGGTGAAGTCGTCTATCGACAAGGTGACAGCCTGCAAGTCACCATCGCCGAAGTGCGTATGGAAACCCGCAGCGTGATCGCCAGACCGGCTGTATAACCTCGTGAGATGACCCTCACACAAGACAAACACCGGCGGGTAAACCTCCGGTGTTTTTTTTCACCATTTGAATACAGGCATCGAAGAGATCCGCCAGCACGGACAGTGCCTGAGATCACCTGGACAACAGCAATGATTATTTAAAATATAAGGATTATAAAAATGACCGACTGGGATAAGGAAATCGCACGTCACAAGGAGACCAAAGGGTTCTTTTCCACGTTTTTGCTGATGGTGGCGCTGACATTCCTGCCACTGCTTTTCCCCAACAGGGAAAAATTAGAGGCAGAGGGATGGCTGGTCCCTATCTTATTGGTGATTGAATTTGTCGTTATCGTTCCGCTTTACCTGAAATTTTATAAAAACCGCCCTTCTTTTGGCGCCGGTAATTTTAAACCCGCGACATTCTTTGGTTTCTTGTTAATCATTTTAGCATTGCAATTTATCGCCCCGCCTTTACTTGGTATAACCAAAACGGAAAGCTGGGTCATCGAGCAGGTTTCGCTTCAAGGAAACGTGTTTTTCCTGGTGCAACTTACCCTGATTATCCTCGCGCCCATTTATGAAGAAATCGTCTTTAGAGGCTGCCTTTACGGCGCATTTCAAACCTGGTTTGCCGGCGGTAAAATCGGGGCAGCGATAGTGACATCGATTCTTTTTGCCATACTGCATACACAATATGCGGATGCGCGCATGTTACTCATTCTGTTTTGCATATCATTGACGCTGATAGCCGCCAGAGTCAGGTCAAACGGCCTGTTAATGCCCATCAGTCTGCATATTGCCATGAATGGCATCGTGCTGGGTGTCAGTTATTGGGCAATTCAAGCATAGCTACCAGGCGATGCTATGGCGTCGCCTTTTTTATTTCAGAGTCAATGCCCGCCACAACTTCATCACATTGTTTTTACGCCATTACTCAACCTGCTTCACATTTCTCATCCGACCTGCTTCTTTTCACGCGCAAAACTCCTACTTTTAATTTGTACGCATTTTCCATAAGAACACGTCTTTTTATTTCTGCGCACCAAGG
>NZ_DASYBS010000183.1:0-3612 GCF_036500665.1 Cedecea sp. | reverse complement strand
CAACGTGTTGTACCTACGTCAAACGCCTGAACTGGCAGCTAAGCTGGGCCCCTGGATGCGTGAACATGGCGTATTGATCAGTAGCGGGCCGCTGACGCGCATTTTGACGCACCTTGACGTCAGCCGTCAGGATTTGCAACGTGTAGTCGACTTGTGGCAGCAATTTCTCCGGCAGCACGCCTGAGTACCGAATCTCCCTGACATCACCGTCAGGGAGATTCAAATCAGTAGCCGAGAGCGGCTACGAAGCGACGGGTGATCTGCTGCGGACGAGTAATGGCCCCGCCCACCACCACCGCATGAGCGCCCAGAGCCAGACAGCGTGCGGCCATGGCCGGAGTTTCGACATTGCCCTCGGCAATGACCGGTACGCTAACCGCTGCCAATACCTCTTTCAGAAAACGAAAATCGTCCTGCGCCAGCTGTCTTCCCAGGGTTTCGTCAGTATAGCCATGCAAGGTTGTCCCCACGCAGTCGAAGCCCAGTTGGCAGGCATGGATGGCCTCTTCCAGCGTGGCGATGTCAGCCATCAGCAGCAAGTCAGGATATCTGGCCCGCACGGCAGCAACCAGATCCGCCAAGGCCAGGCTGCCTGGCCGCTGATGCAAGGTCGCATCCAGGGCGATCATCTGCGGTCCCACAGTCATCAGCTCATCAATTTCTTGCAGAGTGGGGGTGATATATACCTGGCTGCCGGCATAGTCACGCTTGATGATGCCAATCACCGGCAACGACACCGCCTGCATGATGGCTTTGACATCCTCCACGCTGTTGGCCCGGATCGCCGCCGCCCCTCCCTGCTGTGCAGCAACCGCCATACGCGACATGATAAAATCACTGTGCAGCGGTTCATCATCCAGTGCCTGGCAGGAAACCACCAATCGTCCCTTGATTTGCTGCAAAATAGAAAGCGTCATAAATCCAATAACTCCTCGACTTCATTTTTAATGATGGTGACGTGCGGCCCGTAAATGACCTGTACCCCATTGCCACGAATGATCACCGCCCGCGCGCCGCTGGCTTTCAGCCCTGCCTCATCCAGCAACTGACTCTGTTTCACCGTAATGCGTAAACGGGTGGCGCAGCAGTCCAACTCGACAACGTTGTCTTTGCCTCCCAGCGACGCCAGCACCTGCTGCGATCGCGCGGTTCCTTCCAAAGCAACGCCTGTCGGCAGCTCTTCGCCGCGCCCCGGCGTTTTGAAATTGAAACGAACAATCAGGAAGCGGAAGGTGAAGTAGTACAAGAAAAACCAGGGAACGCCGACCAGCGGTACATACATCCAGTGGGTTTTGGCCTCCCCCTGCAATACGCCAAATAACATGAAATCAATAAACCCGCCGGAGAACGTCTGCCCAATAGTGATATGCAGAATATGGGCAAGCATGAACGCCAGACCATCAAACAGGGCATGGACCAGGTACAGCACCGGGGCAACAAACAGAAACGAGAACTCAATCGGCTCGGTAATGCCGGTGAGGAACGAAGTCAACGCCGCCGACAGCAACAAACCGCCGACACGTTTGCGGTTCTCCGGACTGGCGGTCTGATACATCGCCAGACAAGCGCCGACCAGGCCGAACATCATGGTGATAAAACGACCAGACATAAAACGCGCAGTACCGATGTAAAACTGCTGGGTATGCGGATCGGCAAGCTGAGCGAAGAAAATGCGCTGTGTTCCCTCAACCAGTTGGCCGTTAATCACTTCACTGCCACCCAGCGCCGTGGTCCAGAACGGCAGATAAAAAATATGGTGCAGGCCAAATGGCCCCAGCATGCGCAGCACAAAACCGTAGATAAAGGTGCCCAGATAACCGCTGGCGTCTACCAGTCCACCCAGGCCAAAGATCACCTGCTGGAAATGAGGCCAAATCACGGTCATCAAGGCTCCCACCCCCATGGCGGCCAGAGAACAGATAATAGGGACAAAACGCGACCCGCCGAAAAACCCCAGGAACTGTGGCAACGAAATTTTGTTGTAACGATCGTGCAGATAACCGGTCACCAGGCCAATGATCACCCCGCCGAATACCCCGGTCTCCAGCGTTTGGATCCCCATAATGACGCCTTGCCCCACTGCGCCGGGATTTTCAGTGGCCAGGGAACCGTTGATCTTCAGCAAGGCATTGATGGTGGCGTTCATCACCAGGTAGGCAATCAGCGATGCCAGGCCTGCGGTCCCCTTGTCACCTTTGGCCAGCCCCACCGCCACACCCACGGCGAACAACACCGCCAGATTGGCAAATACGATAGAACCGGCGCTGGCCATCACGGTAAATACCCCTTGCAGCCACCCGACGTTGAGGAAAGGGTAAGCCTCCAGAGTATTGGGATTGGACAACGCCCCGCCGATCCCCAGTAGCAAGCCGGCGGCAGGCAACACGGCGATCGGTAACATAAACGACTTTCCGAACCGCTGGGCTTTTTCAAACCAGCTGCCAGACCTTGATTCCCCTGCTGTTGACATAAATTTTCCTCATTATCATTTTTTATGATGAAAATTTTTACCACAAATAAAAAATAATGTTGAAAATTTTATTCATAACGATGATCGGCTTCACAATACGTCGATTTTGCTGGCGGGCGGCGGCGACTTTCCGCCACAATAGAAAGAGAAACAATCAGAAAGGTAACGTGATGAATACTGGAAATTTATTATTGCGGCTGCGGCAAGAACTGGCGAGCTATAGCCCCACGTTGCAAAAACTCGGCAGCTTTGTGCTCGAGGAGCCGTCCAGGGCCGTCTACTTTACCATCACCGAACTGGCCCGCGAGAGCGGCACCAGTGAAGCCAGCGTAACCCGGCTCTGTCGCCATCTGGGCTGTAAAGGCTATACCGAGTTTAAAATGGCGCTGGCGCTGAGCCTGCAAAAAAACCAGCCAGAGGCGACGACTCGCCAAAGCACCACGGAAAACCTGGTGGAGGAAAGCGTACAGGCATTGCGGGATACCGGCGCGTTATTGGATCATCAGGCCCTGAGGCAGGCAGCAGAAAATCTGCATCAAAGCACCTCGGTACAGATTTATGGCGTCGCCGCCAGTGCGATTATCGGGGACTTCCTGCACTACAAACTGTTGCGCGTGGGCAAACCGGCGCTGCTGTTCAGTGATATGCACCGGGCGGCGATGAACGCCGCTTCGCTGGGCAAACAAGACCTGCTGATCGTCATCTCCAGTTCAGGTTCAACCAAAGACGTACTGCATGCAGTTACCCTGGCCAAACAACGCGGGGCGCGAGTCATCGCCGTCAGTAACACCCAGCGCAGCCCGCTGGCCAAACTGGCGGATATATTGCTGGTGGCAGCCAAGCCGGAAGGCCCGCTGAACGCCGGCGCACTGCCAGCCAAGGTAGGTGCGATGTTGTTGGTGGAGCTTATGGTGGCCGAATTGGCCAGGTTTGACCCGGCTTACGGCCTGGCGGTGCAGGAAACGGCGAGTGCTACTCTGCCGTTACTGCTGTGAATCAGAGTATCCAACGGCCATAGACCCAATACCAAATTGCCAAGGTCGCCACGACATTCAGTATCACGCTGACGATAAACCAGCTTTTAAACGGCTGTTTCTGGGTTTTGTGGCGAAACAATTGCTGGCCAGCTATCGCCCCAACCC
>NZ_DASYBS010000182.1:0-19168 GCF_036500665.1 Cedecea sp. | reverse complement strand
TATCTGGCTCAGGCAGAGCCTTCAGGATAGACTTACTCATGGCGTATCACCTCTCTGTTGTTGAAATCTGTCACGAAATCAATCAGCAGGATACGCCACCCTCTTCAAATCCCCGTACACCAGAAATGAGCATAACTCATTTGTAGCACATCCACTTACAGGTAACAGTCAAGAGGGAATCATGACTAAAGGTTGGCATCCGGCGGATATCATCGCCGGTTTACGCAAGAAAGGAACATCGTTGGCGGCACTTTCACGAGAATGTGGCCTGGCTTCTTCAACGCTGGCAAATGCGTTAACGCGCCCGTGGCCGAAAGGTGAGTTTTTGATTGCTAAGGCGCTAGAGGTTCACCCGAGTGAGATATGGCCCGAGCGGTATGTTGGAGAAGATGGGGAGATTGTTGATCGGGCAAAACGCATCAGATAAGCGTACTCTTTTCGTAGAAATGTAAACATATGGTGGATTACAAAATAAGGACACCGGAATAACTTCTTTCCAGTTGTAATAGCTGTCTTCGGATATAACTGCTGCGTGGCAGAGATCCTTAACTGTACGGACTTCAGAACGATGATGATCTGATGCACGGAGAATCAGGCTCTACGCATGGCGATCTCCTCAGGGACATAATCAGCATGTCGGAAGATCTCTAAAAATGAATGGGCCATTTTGGTGGATACTTACAATCGGGCTACCAGTACTGAAAGGGGATTATCCAAAAGAATGTTGTGAGATGGCATAGAAGGGAAGCATTCAAAAATAAATTAACTGTGATTTATTTAAATAACATACCTGATCCTCTCTTAACATAAGTTAAGAGAGGATTGGGCATATTTACTCAATGTGTGAATTAGCGAATTTTTCAAGAACTCTTGAGCTTGGATGATTAGCAATAGATACTAGTTTGTTAACTAACGCAATTGGAATTAATGAATTATTATACATATCACATTTTAATCTCGTGAGTACGTTGAGAATACTATGTAAGTTTCTATAATGTTCTTCTTTTGGAATCCTTATTTTTTCATAATCATCAATAGGAATGGTTATTACATAAACATTCCCGGACTCGTTTCTGAATATAATCTTCCCACTATAATAGGAAGTATGAGCATATACAGGTATTTTTTCTAACAAATGTGGATCATTAGGGCCTGGCAAGATATGCTTATAAATATAATTATTGCTAAGCAGTAGAACATTCCCGGGCTTCAGTGGTGGGTTATCACCTTTTGATATTTCGGTAGCATGCTCAACGAATGAGCCAGACTTTTCAACCCCAGCAATTTTGAAATCATATTTATCTATAAAGAAGTTGCATAATTCCCTCATATCTTTATGCAATCCAGCAGTTTGTCCAAAAAATCCTAATGGACCATCTTTAATGAACATGAATTCTTTAATTTTATGTGGCTTAGAAAATGATAGCGTTTTTAGGCAGTGAAGTAATATAATATGCTTAATAAGATTTGTTAGATAACCTAAAATGCCTGAAGAACCTTGTTCATTATCTATCACCTCATGAAATCTAAAAACATCCACTAAAGAGTATATTCGACCATTTGAATTAAAAAAACCTTTATCATCGATATCATCATATTTAATAGCAATGTCTTTATTAATATCATCATCAAATGGTGAAGAACTAAGTTTTATCTCTTGTTTTATATTTCTTCTATACTCGTGAAAAAGAAACCATTTTAATGTACTCATAAAAGTACTAGTTTCTATACTGGTATTGAAAAACTCAATCAAAGTATTTCTGATAGAGTTTTTTAAAGTATCTCCATCTATGCTTATTCCCTTCATAGGAATTGCAAGTTTAATCCTTGATAACTGATTAAACTTTTGCATATCTTCAGGATGAATGAATGCTTTTTGAGATATATTTAAAAGATCAGACAAACTAAAAAGTAACGCACCAAACTGGAAAAAAGAAACTCTTGAGGAAGGATAACCTTTCCTAACTTCAACCTCAGTATAACCGCCATCAATTGTTACAATCTGCTGTATATCTGAAAAATTTCCTGTCTTGAGATCAATTATATTTTTTTTGATGTCGTCGATTGAATCTTCTTGGTTCGATGGAAATTTACAACGTTTGAGTATCTCAATTACAGTACTATCTTTTATAATATGAGTATGTTGTGATTTGGAGGCCCATTCAAAGGGCCTGTTTTTGCTGGATGAATAGCTCATGGCAATACTCACTTAGCTAAAAATTTATCAATTTGGACAGGAACAATAAAAGGATTAGTGTACGTTTTCATTCTTACGAAACCTTTATCACCCGTAGCCGAAAAACGCGTCAACGAATCGGTGAAATCACTAAAGTCATAATATTTTTCAAGTTCTTTGGTTTCATCTGAGTTATTTAAATGTGCAATAAACCAGTTTTGAGTATTTTTCAATATATTAGAACTAATTGAACTGACTTCTTGAGTGGCATAAATCATTCCTAAGTTTAATTTAGCACCTTCTTTTGCTATTCTATTATAAATTTGACTCAAATCTTTATCATCTTTTTTAGGAAAGAGATTATGAGCCTCCTCGAAGTAAAATTGTATAAAATTATTATTTACATTACTTATAAAATTGCTCATTGAGTTTCTGAAAATCTCTTTGCAAATTCTCTCAGAAAACAGTGATTGAACCACCGGTGACCCCTGAGATAAATCCACTATCACAATTTTACCATCACTTAAATACTTTGGAATTTCAATTTCAAATGATTCAGTAGTCTTATTTGTATGAAGTTGAAGAAGTTCAGTAACCTTTAACTTCTTCCATCCTGATACTTCATTTTTTTTACCTGGATTTTTGTACCTAGTTAAAAAAGCTAATAATGCCTGTAAATCTGCATCAGCCCATTCCTTACTCTTTTCTATTTTATAGGATTTAAAGAATTCTGAATCATAATTCTCCCAAACCCATGTAAACCATTGAGCTGCTTCATCTAAACTCAAACTCAACATGCCATTTTTACCTCCAACAACATTCGGTAATGCCGAGCTGTTGATCTCACTATGCCCTTTAAAATTAACTTTGAAATTTTTCTGGGCTAAAAAACCGGCACGATGCAAACAACATAAATATGCAGCTCTATTTCTATTTAAGCGAGTGGCTTCAGAACTATGTGGATTTTCTTTAGCTTCTTCTGATTGCTCTAAAGACACCGATGTAAAGTTTGCAACATAATCCCCAGTAATATTACTATTCGCAAAATATGATTTTATTAAATCAAATCCAGTAATAATTTCTGTAAAGAAATTTACCTTCATAACTTTAATATCATCACCTTTTTCAAGAACACTATACCTTACAACATCATTCTTGAAAATTTCAAATATTGCAGTTCCTTCATCTTGCTTATTTGCATTGGCATATTCACCATTAACATCGAATATTATTTGTCCTACAGATTTGATAGGAAAACCAGAATCATCGAAAAGTCTATCGTGACTATGATGAGTCTTACTTCTTGCTCCTTCGGAAATTTTTTGGGTTGCTTCAATGAGTTTTTTTACAGTATTAGATTTACCTGTCCTTGTCATCCCGAAAAGCGCAGTACGCTTCCCGAGAAGATCTTTTGAATCAATAAATACGTTGGCTTTTGGCTCATCTGCAGCTTGCCTTTTAGTGGAAGAATATCTTACGTGCCCTATTTTGAATTCACTAAGCTTACCCGCAAGTGAATTATCATCTCTTTGATTTGCAATATATTCTAGAACTTCATCAGTGGCTTTGTAGACACTATAATTATTAGCAGCATAAAAGTTTTCAAGATCGGCCCCAAACTCAATAGCATTTGAGTTTATACTATAAAATACACCTAAGACACGACACTCTAATCCAGAAAAACTGAATTCATATCGAGTAAATTCATCCAGTTGACTATTTTTATTGCCACCAGCCCTTCCAGATATATCCATATTGTCTTTATAATATTCTATCATCGAGGATATCATATCATTGTCGGTTGGTAACGGCGTCTGTTTAATTGCTCTCAATAGAACTGCTTCACGAACATCTTTTTCACCATCATAAAAGGCTAATAAAAATGCTCCAGCTGGGATGCCACCAACTTGTGATTTCCAGGCATCGCATACTAAAATTTTAGCTGTGTCATAAGAAAGATAGAAAGGACGACCAATAAAGCATTTTGGACTTTTTCCTGATTTTAACAAATCAGTTTTTAATGCATTGCTTATAATATCCATATATTCACCTGTTATTTACTTTTAAATCTAATCGCTGATTGCGCAGCATATTTTTCATTAATTTCAAACGATAGCCACTTTCTAGATTTACAGTTTGCACTGAAGCCCGTTGTATTGCTACCACCAAAAGGATCCAGAACTAAATCCTGTTCGTCGGTTAAAAAGTCTATGAAAAAGTCAACTATACCTTTATGCATCCGTGCTGGATGTGGTGTTATCCCTGCCTCTTTGCAGTTTCTTGTAAATAAATCATTTGATGATGAATTAGAGAATGATAAAACATTATGAGGGAGACGAACGATTCTTTTCTCTTCTAATGGTTCTAATTCAAAGAAGTTATGAGCGATACTTCCCCCATGATCTTTTAAAAATCCTGTTGGGCTTATGTTATGTTCTGATGGTCGAATCCCAGCATTGTAGTTTTGTGTTTCAAGTAGCTTACGCATGCTCTTACTATATGGTCTAAGAACTTTTGAATTATCGGCTTTTGGATAATCATTTTTAGCAAGCCACCAAATATGAGTATAACTATCAACGGCTCTTAATCGATTAACTGTAACCCATTGTGCTGGAGAAGGTAATCGACTGGGGTTATAGCATATGAATTCTTGAATTAATCTTAACCCTGTTTTTTTCTCATTAGCTAAAGCCAAAAGACACTCAAGATGTAATGTTGACTGTACTGGGCGCCCTGGTTCCCATGCATTTCCGATTTCTATAACAATAGAGCCATTTTCTGCTAATAACTCATTGAAAATAGGCCCCAATTGTGAAAACCATTTTCTATAATCTTCTCCAACTTCATTTCCATATTGCTTTTTATTTATAAGTGGAAAAGGAGGTGATGTAATAATTAAATTAACTTTACCTTTAAGCTTTCTAAATTGTTTTGTTTTTAGTAAAGATAATGAATCACCAAGATATAACCTTCCATTTTTAGTCGAGAAAAAGCTTTTCATTATAATCCTTTCATTTACAGCAAAGCAAAATGATAATTTTTGTAATAAATATTAAAAATCATTCTTCATAAACGTACTAAAAGTCGCTGCTGGACATACCAGCACAATTATTAATATATTACAATAAAAATTGAACGTTATGACAAAAACTCATATTTTTAGTGGGTTGTAAGATTATAGACAAAAAAAAGCCGCTTTAAGCGACTTCTTTCACATCTTTTGGTGCCGAAGGCCGGACTCGAACCGGCACGTATTTCTACGGTTGATTTTGAATCAACTGCGTCTACCGATTTCGCCACTTCGGCACTGAAGGGGTATGCGGAAACGTTGTGGATTATACCTGTCGCTGGCGGCCTTGCAAGCGGCGCTGTACGTAAGTGGCGTTAAGTGCTGAATTTTTCATCGTTCCCCTTTGTTCTGACCTGCACGTCTGATAAGCCCTCCTCCACCTCACACATTCAGCAAATCTATCGCTCTACGGTTTACATCATCTTTCATTTGTTATGTGATCCAGTTACGGGTTCTCGTACCCACCTCCCTTTGCACTAGCAAACCGTAACCAGGAAAACGTATGCGTTTTTACCAGGTCGATCCTGCGCTGGAAAACTACTGGCGGGGCGTGATCCTATTTGGGAACAACTTCGCCACCTACAAGTTTGCGCTGGCGCATGCGCTGTACGACGTCGAGCGCAATAACACGCTGGTGATGCTGGAAGATTTAGCTGTGCCGTTCAGCAAACATATCTGCGAGCATCTGAAGCTAGCGCCAAAGCAGACGCTCAATATGAGCAAACAGGGGCCATTTTTAACCGCAGCCGTGCAGTACAACAACGGTGAGATTTCGTATAGCCAACTGATTCAGGCGACGGTAAAACACGGCTTTAAGGTGGTACTGGACGCCTTCCATAACGTCAGCGGCAGCCAAATTGATAAGCAGTTTTTTATCAACGAGGTACGGAGCAGCCAGGGCATCCGCCTGACGGATGATTTTTACCGGCTGACGGAGGCACCGCAGTTTCACAGCCTGATTCATGAAACCGATGCCCGCTGGCGCCTGGTCGAGAAAGCCTGGGAGATGAACCTGCCTGCACAACTGCTGGACGTGCATTTCGATCCGCAGCAGGAAACGCTATTTACCCAGCTAGCCAACAGCCGCATCACGCTAACCAGCTGCCGTAACAGCCTGAACGGCTATCAGAAAGGCCATTGCTTCTACTGCCACGCCCCTATCAGCCTCGAAACCGGTCACCCGCTGCTGGCGGATGTCGATCACTTTCTACCGCTGGTTGCTCAGCATGGCATGCCGGGGACTAACCTCAACGGCGTCTGGAACCTTGTTCTGGCCTGCCAGAGCTGCAACCGGGGTGAACAAGGTAAGTTTGCCAGAGTGCCACACATCGATCTGCTTTACCGGCTCCACGCCCGCAATGAATACTTCATTAACAGCCGCCTGCCGCTGCATGAGGCAATCATCAACCAGACGGGCAATAATGAGGCGAAACGCAGAGCATTTTTAAACGACAGGTGGAATGAGGCACATGCCTGCCGCCTGCAAACCTGGCAACCGCCTGTGCAGAAGGAACTGATTCTCTGATGAACTCCAATTATTACCAGATCCACGCCCAAACCTTCTTCGACGGCACGGTGAACGTGGATATGTCCTCGCTGTATGAGGCGTTTACCAGCCGCATGCCGGCCCACGCAAAAGTGCTGGATGCAGGCTGCGGCTCCGGGCGGGACGCACTGGCCTTCACGCAGATGGGCTACCAGGTCGATGCCTTCGACGCTTCTTCTGAACTGGTGGCGCTGGCACAGGAGCATAGCGGCCTGCCGGTGAAGAAAATGACTTTTGCTGATGTAGATGCCAGTGAAGAATACGATGGCATATGGTGCTGCGCCTCGCTGCTACATGTGCCTTTTGCGGAGCTACCCGGCGTAATGCAGAAGCTGGCGGCGGCCTTAAAACCCGGTGGCATCTGGTACTTCTCGTTCAAGTATGGCGATAGCGAGCGCGAGAAAGATGGCCGCAATTTTACCGATATTAACGAGGCAAGGTTAACTGCCTTATTAAAGGATCTGCCCGATCTGGAGATCGCAGAGCAATGGCTCACCCGCGATGTTCGCCCTGAGCGAAACGAGCGATGGCTTAACGTTCTACTACGCAAACCCTGAAACACGCTCCTTAATAAACGCCCGCAGCCAGCGGTGGGCCGGGTCGCGGTGAACGCGCTCGGGCCAGAACATGTACATCTCAAACTCGGGCAGGTCGACGGGCGGCGGTAAAAGGGTCAGCAGCGGATTCGCCCTGGCAAGCCGGGCGGGCAGCATGGCCACGAGGTCGCTACTTTCCAGTACTGCTTTCATAAACAGAAAATGAGGGACGGAAAGCACCACTTTTCGGCTCAGTCCGCGGGCAGCCAGAATCTCATCAGTGATGCCTTCAAAGCCTCCGCCGTTCGGTGAGACGATAATCTGCTCCAGGTCGCAAAACTGTTCCGGGGTAAGCGGCTGATGCAGTTGGGGGTGGCCTGCTCTTCCCGCCAATACGTAGCGTTCGGTAAACAGAACCTGTCGCCGAAGCCCCTGTACGCCTTCATCACTGGTATGAAACACCAGTTCAATACCCTCCTGCCCGGTTTGCTGCATCAGCCGATGCGGAGTGTGCTCCACGACCGCCATGCGAGTCGCGGGTGCCAGACGGCGCAGCGCTGCCATCAGCGGCATTAAAATTGCCGACTCACTGTAGTCCGAGGCTGCTACGCGCCAGGTGTGGGCATCCTGCTGTGGGTTAAAGTCCGGCTGAGGTACGACGGCCAGCTCCAGCGCCGCCAGCGCCTGCCGCAGGGGGCCACGTAGTGCTGCAGCCCGCACCGTGGGCTGCATGCCGCGCGGGCCAGGCAGTAAAAGTGGATCGTCAAAAATCTCGCGGAGTTTACCGAGATGCACGCTTATCGACGGCTGCGAAAAATGCAGCCGCTCGGCGGTGCGGGTAACGTTCTGCTCTTCAAGCAGCGCGTCCAGGGTCACCAGCAGGTTGAGGTCGATTCTTCGGAGATTATTCATTTTAATACCTGGTATATTATCTATTAATTTTAACTATACCCGCTGTCGGCCTACCCTGCTGCTAACAATTATTCTGCAGGAGCAGCCATGAATATTCTTCTTGTTTATGCCCACCCGGAGCCGAAGTCACTTAACGGCTCGCTGAAGGATTTTACCGTCAGCCACCTCACCCTGGCGGGCCACACGGTGGAAGTTTCCGATCTTTACGCCATGAACTGGAAAGCAGCGCTGGATAAGCACGACGGCGCAGATGACGACAAGCAGGTCCGTTTCGATCCCTCTTCTGCCTCGCTTTACGCCTTCAGCAACGGGCTGCAAAGCGCGGACATCGCTGCCGAGCAGCAGAAGCTAGACCGCGCCGACATGCTGATTTTGCAGTTTCCGCTGTGGTGGTTCTCCATGCCCGCCATCATGAAGGGGTGGATTGACCGGGTGTACGCCTGCGGGTTCGCCTACGGCGTAGGCGAGCATTCTGACTCCCATTGGGGCGACCGATACGGCGAAGGGAGAATGGCGGGCAAGCGGGCTATGATTATCGTCACTACGGGAGGTTGGGCATCACACTATGCCCCACGCGGCGTAAACGGCCCGATAGACGATCTCCTGTTCCCAATCCAGCACGGCATTTTGTGGTATCCAGGCTTTGACGTTCTGCCGCCGTTTGTGGTCTACCGCACCGGCCGCGTGGACGAGCCAAAATATCGACAGCTCTGCGATGAGCTGGGCAAACGTCTGGACGTCATCGAACAAACGCAACCGATTCAGTGGCACCGGCAAAACAGCGGCGCTTACACCATCCCCGAACTCACGCTGCGCGAAGATATCGCCCCCGGCGAAGAGGGGTTTCCCATTCATTTAATTCCCTGAGGCACATTCCACCAGGTTCCAGTCTCGCGCAATGTTCTAAACTGGTTGCAGAGCCAACACAGAGGAAGAGCGAATGTCTGTCATCAAAAGTTATGCCGCGCCAAAGGCCGGTGCGGAGCTGGAGCTTCAGGATTTCGACGCGGGCGATCTGCTGCCGGAAGATGTCGAAGTTAAGGTCGAATACTGCGGTATCTGCCATTCGGATCTGTCGATGATCGACAACGAATGGGGGTTCTCGCAGTATCCGCTGGTCGCCGGGCATGAGGTGATTGGCCGCGTGCATGCGCTGGGCTCGGCGGCACAGAGTAAAGGGCTGAAAGTTGGTCAACGCGTGGGCATTGGCTGGACGGCGAGAAGCTGCGGCCACTGCGATGCGTGTATCAGCGGCAGCCAGATCAACTGCCAAGAAGGCAGCGTGCCGACCATCGTGAACCGCGGCGGCTTCGCCGATAAAATTCGCGTGGACTGGCAATGGGCGATCCCGCTGCCGGAGTCCATCGATATCGAGTCCGCAGGGCCGCTGCTGTGCGGCGGCATTACGGTGTTTAAACCGCTGCTGATGCACCACATCACCGCCACCAGCCGCGTGGGCGTGATCGGCATCGGCGGCCTCGGGCATATCGCCATCAAGCTGCTGCACGCCATGGGCTGCGAGGTGACGGCATTCAGTTCTAACCCGTCCAAAAAAGAAGAAGTACTGGCGATGGGCGCCGATAAAGTGGTCAACAGCCGCGATCCGGAAGCGTTAACCGCGCTGGCGGGCCAGTTCGATCTGATCATTAATACCGTCAATGTCGATCTGGACTGGATGCCGTACTTCAAGGCGCTGGCCTACGGCGGCAACTTCCACACGGTTGGCGCGGTGATGAAGCCGTTCGAGGTACCGGCCTTCACTCTGATTGCCGGGGACCGCAGCATCTCCGGGTCGGCAACCGGCTCCCCGCACGAACTGCGCTCCCTGATGAAGCTGGCAGCCCGGGCGAAGGTTCAGCCGCAAATCGAGCTGTACCCAATGTCGAAAATCAACGAGGCTATCCAGCACGTGCGCGACGGCAAAGCCCGCTACCGCGTGGTGCTGAAGTCAGATTTCTGATGTAAGAAAGGCTCCCAACCGGGAGCCTTTGAAGTTGCTGACAAAGAGGGAAAAAGCGTGGTTTTTCCCTCTTTGTGGTTATCAGCCGAAAATCAATGAATTGATTTTCCTGTTTCTTTTACGAGCCGTCTGGTATTTCTTCTATCACCAGAGGTTTGTCATCAGTCTGAGAGGCTCCCAACCGGGAGCCTTTTCAGTTATTTAACCAGGTCGGCAAATACCGCCGCCACGGCAACGGCTCCGGGGTCTTTCACTCCTTCGAGGTTGCCGCTGTTCACGTAGGACGAACGCCCGGCGTTGGCCTTTTGCATCTTCGCCGTGTCGTCCGCGCCCTTCTCTGCTGCCTTCGCGGCGGCCTTCAGATCTTTATCTCTCAGCGCCTCCAGCGCCGGTTCAAGAGCGTCGATAAGCGTTCTGTCGCCCAGGTCCGCGCCGCCGTAGCGCTTCATCTGCGCCAGGCCAAACAGCAGGGACTCGGCCAGCGGCTGCTTCTCGCCCACTTTTTGCCCGGCGGCGGTGAAGAAGATAGACATCAGCACGCCACTGGAGCCGCCCATTACGGTTGCCAGCCGCTCGCCCACCAGCCCCAGCAGCGCGGCGGCGTCGTTCAGCGGCAGCTTGCCTTTGTCGTTCAGGTTCGCAATGTCCCGCGCGCCTTCGGCAAAGGTTGAGCCGGTATCGCCGTCGCCCACTTTGGCGTCCAGCGCGTTGAGGTGGTTTTCCTGCTCGATAAGCGTTTTGGTCACGCTCGCCACCAGGGCTTTCACTTCGTCGTTAGCGGAAGGCTTCACTTCACGATCTTCGCGGATGGCGCTCTGTTTCTGCTCCGGCATCTTGTGGTACTTCACCATCGGCTGCCAGCCTGCGGTTTCCACGTCTGACTCCAGCGCCTGTATAAAGTCCGGGGTCAGCTTAATGGTGGAGAGCGAAAAACCTTTCATATCGAGGGCGCTGACCAGCGGCGCGGGGCCGATCAGGTATTTGATTTGCGCGCCGAGATCCGAGTGCATCAGCTCTTTGGTCAGTAGCGCCATCTCGAGCGACGAGACGCCGCCGAGGTTGTTGATCAACACAGCCAGGTCGCTCTCTTTACCTGTCGCTTTGCGCAGGTGCTTAACCAGCGTGGCAATCACCTCTTTGCTATTTTGAGTCTCCACCGTGCTGGCGCCCGGCTCACCGTGGATCCCCAGCCCAAGCTCGACGTGGCCGCCCTTGATGCGCCCTTCTTCTTCATCGCTGCCCGGCAGGTTGCAGGTTTGCATCGCCACACCCATGCTGGCAATGCTGTCGCAGGCTTTTTGCGCGATGTCCCGCACGTCGCTGAGCGATTTGCCCTGCTCTGCGGCATAGCCCGCAATTTTATGCACCAGCGCGGTACCGGCGATGCCGCGCGGCTGCTTATTATCCGGCAGCGAAATATCGTCGCCGACGATCACCATCTCAACTTTCAGGCCGTGCTTTTTGGCTTTCTCGGCGGCCAGGCCGAAGTTCAGCCTGTCGCCGGTGTAGTTTTTGACGATCAGCAGGCAGCCACGGTCGCCGGTCACCCCGACAATCGCGTTAAGCACCGCGTCCACGCTCGGCGAGGCAAACAGGTCGCCGCACACCGCCGCGGTCAGCATCCCTTTGCCGACAAAGCCCACGTGCGCCGGTTCGTGCCCGGAGCCGCCGCCGGAGATAATCGCGACGTTGCTTTTGTCCCAGTCGCTGCGGGCGACCACGCGTATAGCCGGATCGATATCCAGGCGCACAAGGTTGCGGTAACGGGAACTGACGATCACGCCTTCGATGGCATCGTTGACCAGCTGCTTACGATCGTTATAAAAGAATCTGGACATAGCTTTCCCTGTATTGTGTAAGAGGTCTGCAAAGCATAGCCCTTTGCCTGGCCCCGGGGGTAAACATGGGAAGATCCTGATGCTCAATTCGTGCGGAAAGCTATGCTTTAGACAAATGTTGCCACAGGGAAACGCCGATGACTGAACCACTGCTGATTGCCAGAACCAAAGAGACTGAACTGCATATTCTGCCCAACATGGCCAACCGCCACGGATTAATCACCGGTGCGACCGGGACGGGCAAAACCGTGACGCTGCAGAAGCTGGCTGAGTCATTCTCGGAGGCGGGCGTACCGGTGTTTATGGCCGACGTAAAGGGAGATCTAACCGGCGTGGCCGAAGAAGGCGCAGAGTCGGAGAAGCTTCTCGCAAGGCTCGCCAATATCGGCGTGACGGACTGGTCGCCGCACGGTAACCCGGTGGTGCTGTGGGACATCTTCGGGGAAAAAGGTCACCCGGTTCGCGCCACCGTGTCTGACCTCGGGCCTTTGCTTTTAGCTCGCCTGCTGAACCTGAACGACGTGCAAAGCGGCGTGCTGCAAATCATCTTCCGTATCTCGGACGACCAGGGCCTGCTGCTGCTGGACTTTAAAGATCTGCGCGCCTTAACCCAGTACATCGGCGATAACGCCAAATCCTTCCAGACGCAGTACGGCAATATCAGCAGCGCTTCCGTGGGCGCGATTCAGCGCGGGCTGCTTTCCCTTGAGCAGCAGGGCGCAGAGTATTTCTTCGGCGAGCCGATGCTGGATATCAAAGACTGGATGCGAACCGATTCAAACGGCAAAGGGATCATTAACATTCTGTCGGCGGAAAAGCTCTACCAGATGCCGAAGCTGTACGCCGCCAGCCTGCTATGGATGCTGTCGGAGCTTTACGAGCAGCTGCCGGAGGCGGGCGATCTCGATAAGCCGAAGCTGGTGTTCTTCTTCGACGAGGCCCACCTGCTGTTTAACGATGCCCCGCAGGTCCTGTTGGATAAAATCGAGCAGGTGATCCGCCTGATCCGCTCCAAAGGCGTGGGCGTGTACTTCGTGACACAAAACCCTTCCGATGTGCCCGACATTGTGCTCGGCCAGCTCGGCAACCGCGTTCAGCACGCCCTGCGCGCCTTTACGCCAAAAGATCAGAAAGCGGTCAAGGCGGCGGCGCAGACCATGCGCGCGAATCCGGCTTTCGATACTGAGAAAGCGATTCAGGAGCTGGGCACCGGCGAGGCGCTGATCTCCTTCCTGGACGCCAAAGGCAGCCCGACGGTGGTCGAGCGGGCGATGGTGATCGCCCCTTGTTCGCGCATGGGGCCGGTAACGGACGATGAGCGTAACGGCCTGCTGAATCACTCCCCCCTGTACGGGAAGTATGACGAAGTGATTGACCGGGAATCGGCCTACGAAATGCTGCAAAAAGGCGTGCAGGCCGCAGGAGAACAGCAGGATGCGCCGCCGGCCAAAGGCCAGAGCGTGGCGGTGGACGACGGGATCCTCGGCGGGCTAAAAGATATTCTGTTTGGCAGCACCGGGCCGCGAGGCGGCAAGCGCGACGGCGTAGTGCAAACGATGGCGAAGAGTGCGGCGCGGCAGGTGACGAACCAGATTATTCGCGGCGTGCTGGGCAGTATTATGGGAGGGCGTAAGCGGTAGTTTCCGTCATTCCCCCCTCACCTTAACCCTCTCCCTCAAGGGAGAGGGGACTTTTCTTTTTCTGCCTTACGCCGAGAGACGGTAATAAAACCTGCAATAACAGCCACATGACTCACCAGGCCAGTTTTGTGCTAGATTACGCCGGTTTTTGGAAATCAGTCAGAAGAAAAGATTAAATAATGCGCAAATTCTGGACAAAAGAAGAAACTTTGTGGAGTTTCGCCTTATATGGTACTGCCGTTGGCGCAGGGACCCTTTTTCTCCCCATTCAGCTCGGCTCCGCCGGGGCTATCGTCCTCCTCCTTACGGCCTTGATTGCCTACCCGCTGACCTACTGGCCGCACCGGGCGCTCTGCCAGTTCATCCTGTCGGCGAAAACGTCGGGCAGCGGCGGCATCACCAGCGCCGTGACCCATTACTACGGCAAAACCATCGGCAACCTGATCACCGGGCTCTACTTCGTCGCGTTCTTTGTGGTGATCCTGATTTATGCCGTCGCCATTACCAACTCGTTGATCGAGCAGCTGGCCAAACACGGGCCGATTACGACCACAATCAGAGTGCTGGTTAGCCTCGGCGTCGTTGCGGCGCTGAACCTGATCTTCCTGATGGGGCGGCAGGTCACCATCAAAGTGATGGGGTTCCTGGTGTTCCCGCTGATTGCTTACTTCCTGTTTTTATCCCTCTATTTAACCAGCAGCTGGCAGACGTCCCTGCTCACCGAAGGCCTGGTGCTTGACCGCCACGCGCTGGGTGAGATCTGGATGTCGATTCCGGTGATGGTCTTTGCCTTCAGCCACACGCCCATTATTTCTACTTTTGCGGTGGCACAGCGCGAAAGCCATGGCGACGGGGCGATGAATAACAGCAAGAAAATCATGCGCGTCGCCTATTTTGTGATTTGCTGCAGCGTGTTGTTCTTTGTCTTTAGCTGCTTCCTGTCTATTCCGGCTCAGGATATTACGGCGGCGAAGACTCAGGGTCTGACGATACTGTCCGCGCTGTCGATGGTGCCGGGCACGCCGGCATGGCTGGGCATTTCAGGCTTTATCGTCGCGATAGTGGCGATGTCCAAGTCATTCCTCGGCACCTATTTTGGCGTGATTGAAGGGGCGACGGCGATTGTTAAGTCCACGCTGGGCGCGGCGGGTATGAGCCGGAGCCGGGCTTTCTGCCGGGCGCTTTCTATTACCCTGATTTCTCTGCTGACCTTCGTGGTGTGCTACATCAACCCGAATGCGCTGGCGATGATTTACGCCATAAGCGGGCCGCTCATCGCGCTGATTCTGTTTATTATGCCAACCCTGTCGACTTATCTGGTGCCTGCGCTTAAGCCGTGGCGTTCGCTGGCCAATCTGCTGACGCTGATTATTGGGATTTTGTGTGTGTCGGTGATGTTTATTCACTGATTTCCCTCACCCCGGCCCTCTCCTAAAGGGAGAGGGGGAAAAGAAACATCGAGTCATCAGCAAGCCTGTAGCTCGAGGCAAGAAGAAAGCAGAGTATTATCTGTGAGATATCCTCTCCCTTTTAGGGAGAGGATTAGGGTGAGGGTAAAACTTATCCCGCTCTTTTCGTCAGCATCCAGAGGCTTATCAGCAGGAAAGTCATACTAGGCAGCAACGCGCCGACAATCGGCGGAATGTTGTAAACCAGCGTTAGTGGGCCAAACACCTGGTCCAGCACGTAGAAAATAAAGCCGAAGCTTATCCCCGTCACCACCCTCACGCCCATCGGTACGCTACGCAGCGGGCCGAAGATAAACGACAGCGCCATGAGCATCATGACCGCCACCGAAACCGGCGCGAAGATCTTACTCCACATATTGAGCTGGTAGCGCCGGGAGTCCTGGCCACTGGTTTTCAGGTACTTCGTGTAGTCGTACAGGCCGCTGATCGACAGTGAATCGGGGTCCAGCGCCACCACACCGAGCTTATCCGGCGTCAGGTTTGTCTTCCACTCACCGCTCACCGTTTGCGAACCGGTAATCTGTTTTGGATCGGTAAGGTTTGACTCATCAACCTGCGACAGACGCCAGACTTTGTTTTCGGCGTCATACTTAGCCGCCGCGGCATTGCGCACTGAAAGCAGGCGGCGCTCACCGTTGAAGTGATAAATCATGATGCCGGCAATTTCAGAGTCGCTGTTCACGTGATCGATATAAACGAAGTCGTGGCCGTCTTTCGCCCAAATAGAGTTGGTTGTGGAAAGCAAAGAGCCGCCCAGCAGCATCTGTGCGCGGTAGTTACGCGCCATCTGCTCGCCCTGAGGAGCCACCCACTCGCCGATTGCCATGGTCAGCAGAACCAGCGGAATCGCCGTTTTCATCACCGATGACGCAATTTGCATGCGGGTATAGCCAGAAGCCTGCATCACCACCAGCTCGCTGCGCTGCGCCAGCATCCCCAGGCCCAGCAGCGCGCCTAATAACGCGGCCATCGGGAAGAAGATCTGAATATCTTTTGGTACGCTGAGCAGGGTATACATCCCTGCCCCCGCCGCGGAATAGGCACCCTGACCCGTTTTCTTTAACTGGTCAACGAACTTAATGATCCCCGACAGCGACACCAGCATAAACAGCGTCATCATGATGGTGTTTAAGATGGTTTTACCGATGTAACGGTCAAGTACACCAAACATTTAAACCGCTCCTTTGTAGCTAAAGCGGGCACGCGCTTTACGCATCGGTACCGTATCCCACAGGTTCAGGACGACGGCCAGCGCCAGATACGCCAGGTTTACCGCCCACATCCAAATCATCGGATCCAGCCTTTCTTTTGCCCCGCTGGAGCGCAGAGAACTTTGCAGCAGGAAGAACACCAGGTAAAGCAGCATGGCCGGGAGCATGGAAAGCACCCGCCCCTGGCGCGGGTTCACCACGCTCAGCGGCACGACTATCAGGGCCATAATCACCACCGACATAATAAGCGTCAGGCGCCAGTGAAGTTCGGCGCGCGCCGTTGGATCCGGGTTCTTCCAAAGTTCGCGCATGCTCATCTGGCTGGTGTCCGACGGATCAAGCATCACCGCCTGATGGCCCACCACGGCCTGGTAATCTTTAAAATCAGTAATGCGGAAGTCGCGCAGCGTAGATGTCCCTTCAAAACGGGTACCGGTGTTTAACTTCACTACCTGAGAACCGTCCGGGCGCTGGAAGATCTGACCAGAATCGGCGACCACAACAGAAGGGCGTGTGCTGCCCTTCGGGCGCACCTGGGCGAGAAAAACATCTTTAAACTCTTTGCCCTGCACGCTTTCAATAAACAGCACCGCGTTGCCGTCGGTTGCTATCTGGAACTGCCCCTGGGCAAGTGCGGCCATGCCCGGGTTCGCTCTGGCCTCGGCCAGCACTTCGTCCTGGTGACGAGATGACCATGGGCTAAGCCACATCACGTTCACGGTTGCCACAATACCGGTAAAGAGTGCGAGTACCATCGCGGCTTTTACCAGTACCGCTTTACTCAGACCACAGGCATGCATTACCGTGATTTCGCTTTCGGTATACAAACGCCCAAGCGTCATGAGTAAGCCGAGGAAAAGGCTTAAGGGAAGAATTAGCTGCGCCATTTCAGGCACGCCTAATCCAAGCAAAGAAAGCACCAGATTTGTCGGGATTTCGCCATCAGCGGCAGCGCCGAGGATCCTTACCAGCTTCTGAGCAAAGAAAATCAGCAGCAGGATAAAAAGGATCGCCAGTTGGCTCTTAAGCGTCTCCCGAACCAGATATCTTATGATAATCACATTAAATACGCCTGTGGAAACGTGTCTTTTTGCAGGAAAATCGCTTGTTTCATCGCTTATACGTCATTTATTCTCTTTAATCGTCGAAAACATCGCTAGGATTAGATAGCCCGGCGAACGCGCATAACGGGGCGATGTTCAGACACAATAGAAAACGTAAATCCATTCGTTAAGATTAACACGAAGTCATCGCAACAGCGGAAATGAGTTACGAAAGCTTGCAATTCTAGCCTGTAGCCCCCGCCGTTGTCTTTAAGATTCAGGAGCGTAGTGCATGGAGTTCAGTGTAAAAAGCGGTAGCCCCGAGAAACAGCGTAGTGCCTGCATCGTTGTGGGAGTATTTGAACCGCGTCGCCTGTCCCCGATCGCAGAACAACTCGATAAAATCAGCGATGGCTACATCAGCGCGCTTCTACGTCGTGGTGAGCTGGAAGGAAAACCGGGGCAAACCTTGTTGCTTCACCACGTGCCAAACGTGCTGTCTGAACGCATTCTGTTGATTGGCTGCGGCAAAGAGCGTGAGCTCGATGAGCGCCAGTACAAGCAGGTGATTCAGAAAACAATCAATACGCTTAACGACACCGGTTCGATGGAAGCCGTTTGCTTCCTGACCGAACTGCACGTCAAAGGCCGCAACACCTACTGGAAAGTGCGCCAGGCGGTTGAGACGGCGAAAGAGTCGCTGTACAGCTTCGATCAGCTGAAAACCAACAAAACCGAACCACGCCGCCCGCTGCGTAAAATGGTGTTCAACGTGCCAACTCGCCGTGAGTTGACCAGCGGTGAGCGCGCTATTCAGCACGGTCTGGCGATTGCTTCCGGTATCAAAGCCGCGAAGGATCTTGGCAACATGCCGCCAAACATCTGTAACGCCGCTTACCTGGCCTCTCAGGCGCGCCAGCTGGCGGACTCGTTCAGCAAAAACGTGGTCACCCGCGTGATTGGTGAACAGCAGATGAAAGAGCTGGGCATGCACTCCTACCTTGCGGTAGGCGAAGGCTCGCAGAACGAATCACTGATGTCGGTGATTGAATATAAAGGCAATGCTGCCCCGGATGCTCGTCCGATTGTGCTGGTCGGCAAAGGCCTGACCTTCGACTCCGGCGGTATCTCCATCAAACCTGCCGAAGGCATGGATGAGATGAAGTACGACATGTGCGGTGCAGCTTCCGTTTACGGCGTGATGCGCATGGTTGCCGAGCTGAACCTACCGGTGAACGTGATTGGCGTGCTTGCAGGCTGTGAAAACATGCCGGGTGGCCGCGCTTATCGTCCGGGGGACGTATTGACAACTATGTCCGGTCAGACCGTTGAAGTGCTGAACACCGACGCCGAAGGCCGTCTGGTACTGTGTGACGTGCTGACCTACGTTGAGCGCTTCGAGCCGGAAGTGGTTATCGACGTCGCTACCCTGACCGGCGCCTGCGTGATTGCCCTTGGCCACCACATCACCGGCCTGATGTCTAACCACAACCCGCTGGCGCACGAGTTGATTAGCGCGTCGGAGCAGGCGGGTGACCGCGCATGGCGTCTGCCGATTGGCGACGAGTACCAGGAGCAGCTGGAGTCCAACTTTGCCGATATGGCAAACATTGGCGGCCGTCCTGGCGGTGCGATTACCGCGGCATGCTTCCTGTCCCGCTTTACCCGCAAGTACAACTGGGCTCACCTGGACATCGCCGGCACCGCATGGCGCTCCGGCAAGGCAAAAGGGGCAACCGGTCGTCCTGTCGCCCTGCTGTCTCAGTT
>NZ_DASYBS010000181.1:0-19924 GCF_036500665.1 Cedecea sp. | reverse complement strand
CAGACAGTTCGCCGGTACAGGAGCGCCAGAGGTAGTCGAGTTTAGTGGCCAGTTTCGCGCTGACGCCCAGCTGGCGTCCCTGTTTCAGCAGCCACGCGATGTCCTGACTGACCTCACGCGGAAAGCGCCGTTGCTTCTGCGTAGTGGCCAGCCATCGGGTCAGAAAGAGGTTTTCCTGCGCCGGTGAATTAACATCACCATCCAGTCTGGCCAGCGCAAGCGCCACCAGGGCGCACCATGCCAGATGGCCTGATTTTTCTGTCTGTGTCACTGCATCACTCCTTGTTATTTTCCCGGTACCGTCCGGTTGTGGCGGGTTTCGGATCCCTGATGTACTGAAGGTATTTTAGCCTGAATCTCAACCAGCACCCGTAACGGCTCGCAATCCATTTCACCGGACTTAAAATAATACAAATCAATATCGTCATATTGGTAAACCGACCGCCAGCATTTTGTCGCGTAGCTCGGCTGTGCGGGTGGGGTCTAATTGATTGTTAAATAACCCCCTGATTTCATAACTATATTGATGAATATTTTACTCTTGATATTTCAGATTTTCATTTAAGCTAAAACCTGTTTAATTTAAAATTAAACAAATGTGTATAATATATGCATCTTTTTCAGTATAACAAAAAGGAATGTTGCGTGATAGATTGAGCCAAGAAAATTATGTTGTTGAAAATTTATTTAACTATGGAATATAAAATCATGAGGGGAAATTAAATGTGATACATCAAAAGATAATTTAACATTTTTATTCTCTTTTTTATTTTTTTTGCGCTGTAATATTAATTGTTGACCTCCTGCCTTTTGCCAAGTAATCGCTTAAAGCGGATAGGTTGATTTTATTATGTATTTTAACAAAAGGAACTCTTATGAAAAGTTACATTAAAACCCCTCTCTATATTTTATTTTCAGCATCAGTTCTATTCACAAGCACAGCATCGTTCGCCTGTGTAAGACATGATCCAACCTGCATAACAAATTGTCTGAAATTACCTAAATGGGAACAGTTTTTTTGCATGATTGGTTCACCGCATAAGAAAGGCAACAACTAATCAGTACGTGTATATCACTGATTATAAATTGAAATAACGGCTCACCATATTACTTATGGGCAGAAATGGAGTCATTCTTTGTCATTTATTGTGAATCCGGAGAAATGGATTGCGAACCGGGCAGGATAAATGTGAGCCGAATTCTACGCAGCCGCTACACGTAACCGTCTGAGCTCCGCTTAGCGCATGGCTCTAGCGGAATGTGTCACTTAGCGGTGGCAGGTTGCCTTAGCCAGTGCTTCGTCCATGTTTGGCTTTCGGCGCGTCATCGAGCAAAGCGGTTACTACGTGTTGTACGGGCTGACGGCGAGTGGTGTAGACAAACGCCTGTACGGCAAATTTAGATGCGGTATAAATAACCAGATCTATCGCCTTAAAAAAGCACAGCAATAATCTTCAAGAAAATGGAGGGCGGATTCGTGACACAAACTGGAAAAATTAAGAAAACGACAATCTATGATCTGGCGAAACTTGCTGGCGTATCTGCCAGTGCCGTGAGTGCAATTTTAAACGGGACCTGGGAAAAGCGGCGGATAAGTAAAAAACAGGCTGACAGGGTGATAAAAATTGCTGAGGAGCAGAGTTATATCCTGAATCGGCAGGCAAGCTTACTGCGCAGCAAAAAATCCAACGTGATTGGAATGCTTATTCCTAACGATAACCGGTATTTCTATTCGATAGCCGAGTGCTTTGAAGAGAGGGTACGTGAACGTAATATGCTGCCTATTATCACCTTTACCCGTCGTGATCCGAAACTGGAGTTGGAGGCTGCTCGTGTCATGCTCTCCTGGCAAGTAGACTGGATAGTGGCTACCGGGACGACGTTTCCAGATATAATCACAGAGCTTTGCCAGCAGGCGGGCGTACCTGTGATTAATCTCGATTCACCCGGGACGCTGGCACCGTCGGTTGTTTCAGATAATTATACCGGCGCAAAGAAATTGACTGAAAGCATTCTGTTTCAGAGCTTTTTTCACTATGGTATGAAAGAGCCCTTATACTTTGTTGGAGGGTGTGAAACGGTTCATAATATCGCAGAGCGTCTCAGGGGATTTATTGATGCACATGCTCTTCAGGGACTCAGTGTGCCGGAAGAAAATCTGCTGGTAATAGATTATTCTCTGGAAAACATTGCCTTTACCCTGGAAGAGGCTTTTGATAGCGGTGAAATTCATCTGCCGGGTATTTTTGTTAATTCAACTATTTCTCTTGAAGGGGTGGTGAGATGGCTGGCGCTGCGTGGGCTTACAGACAAAAACCAGCCGCCATTGGGCTGTTTTGACTGGGATCCCTTTACATTGCTGATGGGGTATAATATCTCTCTTGTTCGTCAGGATATACCAGCAATGCTTGATGTTGTTTTTAATATTATTGATAGCGGAGATGTATCTTCAGGAACGATTGAAATCCCCACCATATTAGTGGAAAGGTGAGTTATCCCCGGTAGCCATACAATTAAAACTGGGGAGTCAATGAGAGATGATTGAGATTCCTGACTCTCAAGTTCAAATGTATCTCAAAGACCTGTCTAATAATGACTGGTTTTCGCTTGGATCATTGCGAATGATTTCTTAAGTGGTCGTGTTTGACATACTTCCATTTTAGCACACTGATGCTGCTTAGTTGGAGGGCTATTCCTTTAACACCAGATTATGGACTTCACCTTTATTTAGCCCCGGATGTACCTGTTGGTAACATCGGTCTGAGTTATGCGATTCAGTTCAAAAAATGTGTTTTTGCATTGTCATTATCTAAACAACAGCTCAACAACAAAGCTGATTATCTTGTACCTGTAACGTCGGGGGAATAGAGATAACCACTGCAAACAGTGGTAAATGTCAGTTCTGGAAAATAATGATCTGAAATGATTATTGATTAAATATACAAGGAATTTATCATGAAGAGTTCTGCTGCTTTAATTTTTTTGACCGTGCTGTTTTCCTTCTCATCCTGTGCCGCAGATGTTAAGTCATGCAGTGACTTATCCGGACAATGGGAAACCACGACAGACAGTCCGCACGTCACAATGAGTATATCGCCTTCGTCAGAGTCCTGCGGGACCGGGTGTGTTGAGCTAAACGTACAGTACGGTGAAAACCATAACAGGCTTTACTGCCATGACGGTATCGAGGGTAAAGAAGGAATGGGGCCAATGGTGATTGCTTTTGAAGGTGCTTACGGTGGACACTCCATCGGAACTTATAATCGACAGCTTAAACGGTTATGGAGTGGAGTAATTCCCAAAAACAGTGATGGTAAGTGGGAAATGAAGATGGACGACTACTGGTTTAAGAAAGTGGGTAATTAACTTTCTTTAGAATAAGGGAAATAAGCGAAGAACCTGCCAAAATTCTGTGACGTCCGCCATTCTTATGCTTTCAGGTTAGCGACAGTATCTTGGGCGTTGACCAATCAATTCAATCCTCAAGGAGATAACGGTGTGATTATGAGCAATAAGACTATCAAGTGGAATGGCGGCTTACAGCCAGAAGGGGTGAAAATCCTGTCTGCCAGTGGCGGCATGATTGTTTGTCCTACTAAAGTGGGTTATATAATCATGACCTCCGATGCCAGAGGACTCGAGCGGAAATTTGATGCCAAGCAACGTAACCGCAACAAGCCGGGCGTGGTGCTATGCGGTTCTCTTGAGCAGCTGAAAAAGCTGGCGCAACTGAACCCGGAAATAGAAACACTCTATCAGCAGCACTGGGACCAGGACGTTCTGTTGGGCTGCATCCTTCCATGGAAAAAAGAAGCTATAGCGCTTATTCCTGAAGACGGTTCTAAAGAGCTGATGATGGATCATCGTCAGACCAGCTGTTTCGTGATCAAATTCGGTGTACCGGGCGAAAAACTGGTGAAAGAGCTATGGGAAAAATATGGGAAATTTTCCTTCGCCAGCTCTGCTAACCCGTCAGGGAAGGGCAACAGAGGCATGGTTCAAGGCATTGGCGAACGTATCGAATCGCATGCTGATCTGATTATTGCCGCCAACGACTACGTGAAATCTATCCAGCCAGACGAGTCTGAGAAAACCCGTTACGAGCAGGGGGTGATGGTTGCTATGGTTGACGAAGCAGGCAAGCTGGTTCCGGAGCAGAAAGGTGAACGTAATATCACACCTTGCCCTGTGCTGATTCGTAAGGGACTGGACGTGGATAAAATCATGTCAATGATGTCTAGTATCTTCACTACGTGGGATTACCGTCACGGTAACTACTACTAGGAATTCTAATCCCCCGATTTCGATGATTATCAGAGGCGAAAGTGAAGGGAATGCTTAAAGGTATTGAGGCTCTGAACCTGATATCACCAGTAGCCTGGCAACACATTTTACTTAATGGGCATTATACCTTCCTGTGCAGCAATGAGATTATTGACCTGGTTGCTGGTCTGAGACCAGCATAACGGAAAAATCCGGGATAACCGCTTTCCCCCTAACAGAATGACAAGGCTGTTAATGCCGGATAGTGTAACGGCTGCTTCGCAAGGAAAGTCCATGTCGCTCGCCTCTGATTTATTCCAAAAAACTCAAGATTAAACAAGGGTTTAACATGCGCATGACTAATCAAATTCTATCAATCTGCACGTCTGTAGTTTTTCTCACAGCGCCATTTTTTACAATGGCGCAGAGTGGTAAGGCTCCGGGTATTAACGTTGAAAAACTTCTTGAGACAGAGAAATCCTGGGACGGCGTGTTCTATAAGGAATATCCAGAGGGAATTCCTCAGCTTTCAGTCCTGAAAATTACTGTTGCACCAAATACCAGCCTTGCCTGGCACGAACATCCGATACCTAATGCAGCTTATGTGCTTAATGGGGTATTAACTGTAGAAAAGAAAGATACGGGCGAAAAACGTCTTTTAAAAGCTGGAGAGGTATTGCCTGAGATGGTTGACAGCGCTCATCGTGGTTACACAGGTAAAGAAGGCGTTACTCTTGTGGTCTTCTATGCAGGGCAAAAAGGGATTCCTCTTTCTAAACCCGTTGAATGAATATGATCTAATATACTCTTCTGAGCATATGCGCTATAATTAAGGGCATATGAACAGAGGAGACATTATGTCCACATATATCTTTACGCCAGGTGCGTCTGATTCCGTCCGCTCATCGCTGATGGCAAGCCTCGATCTACCGGAAACGGGGGTGGCAGCACATGACAGGATTTCGGAAGGACTTGATGTATCACTGCTCAAATCCATGTCGATTTTTATTCATCTGGATGAGCAGCAACTTTACCGGATGGCCGGTATCGACCGCAGCACTTACAACCGACGTTTAAAAAGCCCGGACGGACGTTTTTCGCCTGAGCAGAGTGCCCGGATTTACAGCCTCGCCCGGGTTATCGCTGCGGCCAGCCAGCTTTTTAACGGGAATACGGCACGAATGGCAGAGTGGCTGAACAAGCCAGCTAAAGCCCTGGCCGGTAAAAGACCGTCAGAACTGCTCTCCACGCCTGCCGGGGCTGAAGCCGTTCTGACGCTTATCGGTCGCCTTGAATATGGCGTTATCAGTTAATGCAGTATATGACATTCTACAGACTGGTAAAAACGCGTTACGCGTCCACTGCTTTTGACGGATATGGTGCCAGGACGTGGGGCGGCCGGTGGAATTCTCCCGGCAGATCCTGTGTTTATCTCGGAAGCTCAAGGGCACTGTGCGTACTCGAGACACTGGTGCATCTGGAGATAGAAGACATCATTCAGGGATATACTTTGCTGAGTATACAGGTTCCTGAGTCCCTCGTTGCTTCACTGGATATGAATGCATTACCGGAGGACTGGCAGTCAGATCCTGCTCCGCGTTCAACGCAGCGTATTGGAGACGAATGGCTGGAGAGTAATGTTGGGTTGGTGCTCCAGATTCCGAGTACCATCACCGGTGAATGGAATGCTCTGTTCAATCCGGCTCATTCCCGCGTACAGGATATTCTTCAGAGTCTCACCTCTGAAGCCTTCGTCATCGACCCGCGCCTGGTGCCGCGCCGTTGATATTCAGGACCGATCGGAACGTTACGATTTATTGTCTCTGACAGGTGCATTGCTTCCGCTACCGGCATGGGAAGCATCACGCTCTGACTGACGGCCACGTTAAGTGCAAAAACCTTTGTGTACACTCTGTTTTTTCATGCCCCATGAGAGACGGCAGAACTTTCTTTGGTGTATGGCTATACAAGTACCTTAATATATCAATTAATAGCCAGTGCATTTACAAGATGATCTTTCCTGCGCAATTAGCCTGTAATAAAGAATGCCAAATGAGCTTTCCTGCCGATGATTTTTACACAGGTGGCTGTACGCTACCCTTGGCATCATATTCCGTTTTTCCACCGACATTATCCATCAGAACACTATTCCCTGTTATTTTCCCTAGCTAGCTGATTGGTTGAGGCTGGTTCCAGATCCCTGATGTACTGAAGGTATTCTAGCCGGAATATCAGTAGGTTCCCGGAACCGTCTACGTTCAGCTCAGCGCATGGTTCTGCCTGCCTCACCTTTTTACCCTGATGTAAGGGAAAAGGTCATAAGTATTTCACCGCCGCAGCGTAAGGGGCGCTAAGTTCGGGTATGCACATCGTCATTTTCTCCTGTGTTCCCTTTCTCCTGCGTATCAGCTTCCGGTAATCGTTCCCCGTCACAACCTAGCCCACAAGTGTATATAAACGCTCCGCGCCCTTGCTGGCCAGAACGACTCCGGGGAGGCCGAACCGTCAGGCGATACGAAGACGAAATTCACACTGACGGAGAAACGGCCATGACGATGAACATGCATACCTGGACAAGCGACCCTAATACTGCACCGGCAACCAGCGTATCCCCGCTGGAGCAGTCAGGCTCCCCAAAAACGAAATTTTCTAAAAACAAAAGCTATACCAAAACGGATATTTACCAGGTGGTGACGAATAGCATTATCGAAGTGCTGGAAATGGGGGGTAAGCCGTGGGTGTGTCCGTGGGTTCGTAATGGTGTGGCGGCGGATTTACCGGCGAATTTCTCCACCGGTACAGCGTACAGTGGGATCAATATCATGCTGTTGTGGTCGAGTGCAGCAAAACAGGGCTTTCAGGACTCACGCTGGTTGACCTACAAACAGGCGAAGGAGCTGGGCGGTCAGGTTCGTAAAGGTGAAAGCGGCACAATCGCCATTTTTTACAAGACGCTTGAGAAAGAAGCTGACGACGGCGAGATCGAAAAAATCCCTATGCTGAAAAGCTTTACACTGTTTAACGTTGAGCAGATTGAAGGGCTGAAAATGGGGTCCAGCGATGGTACTGAAACTGAGCCGCAGCCGGTGGATGTGTTCGACCCGTTGCCGCAGGTGGAAAACCTTTTTCAGCGCAGTGGCGCGAGTATTATGGAGCGGGGTCAGCAGGCGTTTTACAGACCGTCCACGGACGAAATCTGGCTACCGGAGCGCCGCCTTTTCGCTGACGCGGCGAACTTCTACGCAACCGGCCTGCATGAGCTGGTCCACTGGACGGGGGCTAAAAGCCGTTTAAACCGTGAGAAGGGGAACAAATTCGGATCGGAAAAGTACGCTTTTGAAGAATTGATCGCCGAATTGGGCAGTGCGTTTTTAATGGCTGATCTGGGCGTTGTTGGAGAGGTTCAGCACGAAAGCTATATAGCGTCGTGGCTGAAAGCACTGAAGGGCGATACACGCTATATCTTCAAAGCGGCCAGTGCCGCCGGCAAAGCGCATCGCTATCTGATGGACTGCTGAGAGACAAAGCCCTGTATCACAGGGCTTAAAATTTTCTGAAAGATAATAATTCATGACCACTTTTGATTCTGCGGATGAATTTTAAGTCTGCATACCGTCGCCGGTCGTAGCTGGCCAGCATACTGCAGCTGTGACCGGCGACATTCAAAAAGCAAAAGAGTGTCAAAACATTTGATGTTTATTAATCGCGTGTTTCCGCACTTGACAATGGAAGCGTTACTGGCGACTTACAAGGCACAGCAGAATGTGGAACGGGGCTTCCGGTTCCTCAAAAGTCCGGAGTTCCTGACGTCATCGCTTTCTCTGAAGAAACCGGAGCGTATTGAAGCCTTGCTGATGGTGACGACCTGCTGTCTGATGATTTACGCCGCGCTGGAGTATCGTATCCGCAAAGGTCTGGCAGAGCAGAATCGTGATGTCCCGGACATGAAGAAAAAGCCAACCCGGAAGCCCACAACGCGTTGGAGCTTTCTTTGTTTCAGTGGGATACACGAATACCGTGTTGCGGGTTCTCCACCGCGGGTGACCAACCTGAACCCGGTTCACCAGACAATTGTGGATATTCTCGGAGAGCGGTATGGTCGAATTTATTCCTGAAAAAGGTGCGGAATGTCGGTTTTATGATTTTAAACTGAGCTTGTAACGGGGCGTATTTTCCTCGTGATCTTGATGTTTATATGTATTCGTCCGCTCGTCAGCGCCATGCAGTACCAGCCATATAGCCCTGTATGACGTATGAAATGAAAACCTGAAGGTAAGTTCATCCTCAATGCTCGCTGCGAAAAAGAATGCGTGCGATTGCAATGCGACATATCCGATCGATATTGAGAAATGTCTGCTCAGGGAAATATAGGGCTGAGGTGGGGCTGAGTAATTTATGAAATGGCTGAGTGTGCTGTTATGCGGGAGGTTGCATAATCTCCTGATTTTATGGGGGATAGTGAATTTCATGAACATATCCCGAGTACTGTATAGAGTTTAAGAATTATCTGAAACCTAATGGGCGCATAACTAGGAAGTTGATTTAATAAGGTATGCGTCAAAATGCCCGGTCTTTCGCACTATTCTTTGCGTCAAAAATTATCCGTATGGGTGATCCTTTTACATTATTTATTTTCCATTTTTTTGCTCACGGTGTCCCCTGCCGCGCGGGCGCAAACTGAACCCCGTGAAAAGGTAGAAACAGAAAGCAACCAACCCCTGCGGGATAAAATGTCTGGCATGTGGGGAAGCGCCCAACAAAACGGTGCCGGAAATGCGTTGCGCGGCGCGGCAAATAGCGAAGTGAATGCCGCGTTAACGCAGGAGGTGGAGGCGTGGTTAAACCATACCGGCGGCAAAGCGCGCGTTACGGCAGATGTCGGTATCGGCGGGAGCGATAGTCGCGATTTTGGGCTGGACTACCTGTGGCCGGTCAAAATCTGGCAACACGACATTCTGTTCACTCAGATGAGCATACACCGCTGGAACGAGCGCGATATTCTTAACCTTGGTCTTGGCTGGCGCCACACCTTTAACCCGCATCTGATGGCGGGTGGGAACCTCTTTTTCGATCAGGATGTGACGCGTCACCACAACCGGATGGGAATAGGCGGTGAGCTGTGGAGCGAGGGTATTCGCACGTCGGCGAACTACTATCTGCCCCTGAGCGGCTGGCGACATTCTGACGACAGTATGTTTAATGACGATCCCAAACGTTATGAACTGTATGAGCGTGCCGCTCGCGGCTGGGATCTCAATATGGAGACGGCGCTTTCTCAGCACGTTGCACTCAAAATGGGCTGGTTCCAGTGGTATGGCGATAAAGTGGATGTTAACGGCAGCCGCAGCGAGGCCAGCCATAATCCGCACGGGCTTAACCTGGGGCTCAAGTGGCAACCTGTGCCTCTGGTGGGAGTGAGCGCAGAGCAGAGCATGATCAGCGGCCAGCGGGATAACTTCTCTGTGGGGCTGAATTTCCACTGGGAGTTTGGCCGCAAGCTTTCTGAGATGCTGGCAAGCGAAAATGCGACGGCCCTGCCATCGCTGATGCAGTCCCGCACGGAGTTCGTCACCCGTAATAACAACATTGTTCTGGCGTATAAGCAGGAAGAAAAAGACAGACGACTCTATTTCAGCCCAACGGAAAAAACGACGCAGGCTGGCGTGCCTTTGCTTCACGCGGTGAAAGGGGGGTACGGCGGCGTGATTCGCTACATCTCCTCAAGTACGACGATCGCTACCGTGGAGCCAGACAGTGGTCTGGTAAACCCGACGCATCGGGGGGATGTCACCATCACCGCAACGGAAACGTCACCTGTCGATCCTGAGCATGTACTGAGTTCCGCCAGCTATCACCTTAGCGTGACGCCGGGCGATTTTGCGCCTTCCGTCGAGGATGTTGCCATTAAGGGGGAAATGTCACCCGGCAAGATTCTGACGGGGAGTTACCTCTATAAAAGCAATGAAGGGGAAGACGAAGATCCTGAGCAGACCCGGCTGCGCTGGTATGACGCAGACTCAGGCGTGGTACTGAAGGAAGGTCATGCAGCTGAGAAAGATAGTGCGTCGTATGAGGTGCAAACGCGTGATATGGCCCGAAGCGTGATCTTCGACGTCACGCCGGTCAACAAAAAAGGGATCCCTGGTGAAAGTGGGATGGCGAAAATTTCCGGTAGCGCAGCGATTACCACCCTGCGTATCGATCATCTGCTGTCGCCTGGCGAGATCCGGCGTGACGGCAGCGTGAAGTTCTTCGAAGAGAGTCACGGTGCGCTGCTGCTGTTAGCGGAGGTAAAAGACGAGCAGGGAGTCCCTCTGGCCGAGCAGATGGTTTACTGGCAGAGCAGGGACTCGCTTGGCTCGCTGTCACAAAACAGTGTCCACACCGATGCACACGGCCAGGCGCTGGTCAAAATAGAAGGCATCATGGCAGAGGGGGAGGATGAAATCACGGCCTCGCTACTCCCGCCTGGCGGGATCCAGAGCCAAAGTGCGACCAGCAGTGATAGCGTTCAGCAGGAGAAGATGGCGCTGGTTGTCGATTTTTCCCATCCGCTTGCCATTCGTTTTGTGGCATCGCCCGAACGTGCTGAAGTTGCCACGGAGAAAACGTTCACCGTTGAAGTGACCGATCAGGACGGTAAACCTCTTACGGTTGAGAAAAACATCATCTGGAGCAGTAACGGTGAAAGCCTGAGCAGCAAAACAGATAGCGAGGGAAGAGCATCCATCGTGCTCACCGCACCGCAAAAAACCGCAGAGAAGTGGGTGGTGAGCGCCACGGTGGACACCGTCAGCAGTCCTTCAGAACCGGTAATCCTTGACCCGGGTGCGGTAACAAAAGTTGTCCTGGACGTTCCGGAAAATGCGGTGGCAGGCAGCGCGGACAAAATCGTCAGCGCGCAGCTGTATGACCGGTTTGATAACGCGGTTACCAGCCGTAACCAGGCGATCGCCTGGCGGATTGAAGGGAGTCAGTTCCGGGAAATGCCCACCGGAGACAGCGATGAGCACGGTAATGTCACTGCAACCGTCGTGATGCCTGAAAAAGCGCCATCGCAGGTGAAGGTCTACGTCGGTGATGAGCAGAAAATCATAAACGTGAATGCCGGGAAGGTCGATCGCATCGAGCTTACGGGCTCGCCAGATACGCTGAATGCGAATGACAGCAATACCTCGACTCTGACCGCCATCGCAATGGATGAGCACAACAATATCGTGCCGGACGCCCCCGTGACGTGGACGCTCATCACGCAGCAGTTTGGCGCGCTGAGCAAAACGATTGAAAAAACGGATGCGGACGGGAAAGCGACGGCAATATTTACGACTGCATCTGCGGGCGGCAACGCGCAGATAGAGGTCAACATTGCGGGTAAAACACAAACGACGCAGCTGACGCTCAACGGTTACCCGGTTATCCGCAGCATCACGCTGAACAAAACCGCGGGGCTGAAGGTGGGCGACACGGTAAGCGTGGCGAAGGTGGACGTGGAGCAGAACGGCGGTGGCGAGGTGACGCTGAGCTACCAGTGGCACCGCGACGGCGGAGCGATCGAGTCAGCGACGTCGGACAGTTATCGCCTGACGGAACAGGACACGGGGGGAGCCCTCTTTGTGGCGTTAATCGCCACCAACGCGGCCAAAAATGAGGGCCACGGCGAATCGTCCAGAACGGAGCCGGTCACCGGGAAGGCGTCGGCCGTGACGGTGAGCGCCAGCGCGGACAGTGTGGATGCAAACGAGCTGAACACCATTACCTATACCGCCACGGTGAAGGATCGCTTTGGCCGTGCGGTGGTGGGTGAGGCGATAGACTGGGACATCGACAAACCGGAGCTGGTGAACCGGGGAGATAGCAGTGCCGTCACCGGTCCGGAAGGGCAGGGAACGATGCTCGTCACCACGAAAAATACCGGCGGCACCATCACGGTGAGTGCCACGGTCAACGGCAAAAAGGGCGAGTCCGGCGCGGTGTTGAAGGGGATCCCGGCGATCAAAAGCATCACGCTGAACAAAAACGCCGGGCTGAAGGTGGGCGATGCAGTAAGCGTGGCGAAGGTGGACGTGGAGCAGAACGGCGGCGGTGAGGTGACGCTGAGCTACCAGTGGCACCGCGACGGCGGAGCGATCGAGTCAGCGACGTCGGACAGTTATCGCCTGACGGAGCAGGACACGGGGGGAGCCCTCTTTGTGGCGGTAACCGCCACCAACGCGGCCAAAAATGAGGGCCACGGCGAATCGTCCAGAACGGAGCCGGTCACCGGGAAGGCGTCGGCCGTGACGGTGACCGCCAGCGTGGACAGCGTGGAGGCGAACGGGCTGAACACCATTACCTACACCGCCACGGCGAAGGATCGCTTTGGCCGTGCGGTGGTGGGTGAGGCGATAGACTGGGACATCGACAAACCGGAGCTGGTGAACCGGGGAGATAGCAGTGCCGTCACCGGCCCGGAAGGGCAGGGAACGATGACCGTCACCACGAAAAATACCGGCGGTGCCATCACGGTTAGCGCCACGGTTAACGGGAAAAAAGGTGAGTCCGATGTTGAGGTTTATGGCGCACCGTTGGTGACAGACCTGCGTATCTCCGGCACACCGGAGGTGGGGCAGACTCTAAAAGCGGAATACACCTTTACGGCAAACGGGGCCGGTGCGGATGCGTCCAGCTTCCAGTGGCAGTGGCAGGACGGTGCGACATGGAAAAATGCTGCAGGCGGCACGGGAAGAACGTTCACGCTGCCGGACAGCTATGCGGGCTACAGCGTGCGGGTGGTGGTGACGCCGAAGGGCAGCAGCTACCCATCGCTGACAGGGACGCCACAGGAGAGCCTTGCGGTGGCGGTGTACGGCGCGCCAGCGATAGCGGGCCTGAGTATTTCCGGCACGCCGGAGGTGGGGCAGACCCTGAGGGCGGAATACACCTTCACGGCAAACGGAAGCGGTACGGACAAATCCACCTATATCTGGGGCAGGTATGAGAAAAGCAGCTGGATGCCGATCGAAGGTGCCACTGGCCGGGAATATACCCTCCGGGCAGGGGATGCGGGTTACAGCATTAAAGTGACGGTAATACCGGAGGGCAGCAGCCAGCCCCAGCTGCAGGGCGAGATACAACACAGCCCGGCGATGGATGTCTATGGCGCGCCGTCGGTGACGGGCCTGAGTATCTCCGGCACGCCGGAGGTGGGGCAGGCCCTGAGGGCGGAGTACACCTTCACGGCAAACGGGGCCGGTACGGATGCGTCCAGCTTCCAGTGGCAGTGGCAGGACGGTGCGACATGGAAAAATGCTGCAGGCGGCACGGGAAGAACGTTCACGCTGCCGGGCAGCTATGCGGGCTACAGCGTGCGGGTGGTGGTGACGCCGAAGGGCAGCAGCCAGCCGTCGCTGACCGGTGTGGCACAGGAAAGCCCGGCGATGGCAGCCTATGGCGCACCGTCGGTGACGGGCCTGCGTATCTCCGGCACACCGGAGGTGGGGCAGACCCTGAGGGCGGAGTACACCTTCACGGCAAATGGATCGGGTTCGGATGCCTCCACCTGGCAGTGGCAGTGGCAGGACGGTACGACATGGAAAAATGCCGCAGGCGGCACGGGAAGAACATTCACGCTGCCGGGCAGCTATGCGGGCTACAGCGTGCGGGTGGTGGTGACGCCGAAGGGCAGCAGCCAGCCGTCACTGACCGGTGTGGCACAGGAAAGCCCGGCGATGGCAGCCTATGGCGCACCGTCGGTGACGGGGCTGCGTATCTCCGGCACGCCGGAGGTGGGGCAGACCCTGAGGGCGGAATACACCTTCACGGCAAATGGATCGGGTTCGGATGCCTCCAGCTGGCAGTGGCAGTGGAAGGATGGTCAGACGTGGAGGAATGCTGCAGGCGGCACGGGAAGAACGTTCACGCTGCCGGACAGCTATGCGGGATATGACGTGCGCGTGGCCGTAACGCCTAAAGGTTCAGGGCAATCCGCGCCTGGCACAGAGGTCTTTAGTGATGCTGTTACTGTAAGATCTAAGCCAGTGCCTTTCGTTACAAATCTGGGATACAGCGGTAAAACCGGGGCCTGTAACAGAATAACGGCAACCTACACTTACAACGCCAATGGCGGTGCATCTGAAGGCAACACTATATTCCAGTGGAAATGGGGAAGCACCGTCGTTTCCAACGTTCAGGGCGTGACGTTAGGTTATTGGGGGGAGGTCACACTTTTTGTGACGCCGGTTAATAAAGACGGCATTAGAGGAAAGACGGAATCAAAAACGTTTAGAAATACTGGCTCAAGCACTTGTGATTGGTAAACACGTTTATTCACACTAAGGTGATACCGAGTACCAGGGGGGGATTACTCCCCCTGAAACCTTAGCGGTTTAATGTTTTAGCGAAAAACGCCGTAAACCCTCGCCCAATACGGGCGGGGATATGAGGCGAAAAGCCCGCAGAGCTTTAAAGATCAATCAGGCGTTGCCTGACTCTGGACATAGGCTCTGAGCATTTCAATCGTTGCCCCTCCGGTGCTACAGACAAAGTACGATCTCGACCACAAAAGCCCCGTTTTACTCTGCATCCGTAAATGCGTGTTCTGCTGCCGCAGCAGACGCGACGATACAGATTTTAAATTGTTGACCATCACACTGACAGCAAGCTTTGGCGGGTAGGCAACCAGCAGGTGTACATGGTCTGGCTCTCCGTCCATCTCAATAATTTCGCATTCGAGCTTTCCGGCAGCAGAACCAAAAGCATCACGTAACTGCTCTATCATTCGTCCGTCAAACAGTTTTCGACGGTATTTCGTGGTAAAAATCAGATGTACAACCAGTTTGCTGACACTATGCCGTTTACGGAGGAATCCCTCCAGTAAATCATCGTGATTACTCAATTGATATATTCCATTAACCTGTTAAAATAAAAGCATTATACCAATGAGCACTGACTATGTTAAGAGCCACGAAAGTACGCATATATCCGGCACCAGAACAGGCGGAATTTCTCAATGCCCAGTTCGGCGCGGTGCGTTTTGCGTACAACAAAGCTCTTCACATTAAAAAACAGGCTTACCAGCGGCGCGGGGTGAGTTTAAGCCCCCGTAAAGATCTGAAACCTTTACTGGCAGCAGCAAAAAAATCTCGTAAATATGCATGGCTTAAAGAGTATGATTCCATAGCGTTACAGCAGGCAGTGATTAACCTCGACGTGGCTTTCTCCAACTTTTTCAATCCGAAACTGAAAGCCCGTTTTCCGAGGTTTAAAAGTAAGCACGGAAAACAATCGAGCTATCATTGTGTTGGAATCAAAGTCCTTGATGGTGCGATCAAAATCCCGAAAATATCGCCGATTGAAGCTCGTTTACATCGTGAAATTACGGGAACGCTGAAAAGCATCACGCTGAGTCGAAGCGCAACTGGGAAATACTACGCATCGTTACTCTGTGATGACGGAATGGAAGCACCTACGAAACCAGCACTGATATCAAACGTTACAGGGCTGGATATGGGGTTGTCGCACTATGTCATTAAATCGAACGGGGAGAAGACTCCCAATCCCCGTCATATCATCAATGCCAGCCGTAACCTGCGACGTAAACAGAAAGCCTTATCCCGTAAGAAAAAAGGCAGTGCGAACCACAAAAAAGCCCGCATGCAGCTTGCAGGCGTACATGAACGGGTGGCCAATGCCCGTGCCGACTTCCAGCATAAACTCTCTCGTGCAATTGTTGACGAAAACCAAGCGGTAATTGTCGAGACGCTGAAAGCAGCAAATATGATGAAAAACCACAGTCTGGCACGCGCAATAGGCGATGCCGGATGGACTGGATTCATCACAAAACTGGAATATAAAACAGCAGAGAAAGGCGTGCATCTGGTGAAGCTGGATCAATGGTTCGCCAGCTCGAAAACCTGTCACTGTTGCGGCCACAAAATGCCGGAGATGCCACTGAATAAGCGTATCTGGCAATGTCCTGAATGCGGCGTTGAACATGACCGCGATATCAACGCGGCAATCAACATCGAACGCAAGGGCATACTTGAATTACAAGCGGCGGGACTCGTCGTTTCTGCCCATGGAGGCCAGCGTAAATCAGTCACACAGACGGTTGCGGCCTAGGAAGTGGGAAGCCTCTCCCGATAGGGCGGGGAGCAGTCACGTATGAATTGTTCCGGGTGAGGGTCTGTTGCTCACGATGGCTTGCCTGTTCGCTACGGAGCAATAACCAGAGTTGAGGAACCCCGGCATAAGGAGTTCACCCAACACCCCTGATAACCCTTATCCATAGGCTGTAACGGCACTTCGTTGCTGATGCAAAAGTCGGAGGGTCTCTGCACTGTACAGGGCAGCGTCACCCATCAGATAACAACTCTCCTGGGCGGCTTTAAGGCTGCGAAGATGGTACTTAACCACTTCCGCGAAGGAGCGGTTGTCATTGCAGTTACCGCTCATGGCCTTCATGTACACCGGCAGTCCAGCTTCGTTCTCACATATCAACTCCAGCACCACCTGGTTCGGGTCTGGCGTAATCCTGAACCAGCTGTAATCGTCCGTTCTGTTCTCCATCGGCACAATCGTAGGCTCCATCAACGTGAAAGCTGGTGATATAAAGGTGTACCGCCGTTCCCTGTAAACCCAGGAGAGCGACCACCTTTTCAGAGAGTACCTGATAGAGAGTGGAAACATCAGCTTCAAACAGGGCATCCTGGCAGCGTTTCAGAACATCGTCATTAAGATCATCAGCCCTGATTCCCGGGCCAATCAGACGTTCAACTGGTTTGTTGGCAAAGAAGAGTGGGAAAATATGCAGGGTTCCAATATGAAAACCAAGCCTGTTCAGGAGCATCGCGACGAAAGCCTGACCATGGGAGACCTTAGCCGGGGGCTTCTTGAGTAACAGGGCATCAATCATACCGGCTATCCCCAGTTCATCGCATAAAGCAGCGACCAGACCAAGATGATCAAGGTTACGAATAGAGATATCGGGAACGGGCATGATGACCTGCCTGTAAAAGTGGTAATAGAGTCAGGACAGACGTTCGCCGTCAAGCCCTAAAAAATCCAAAATCAGGTGTGGAATGTTGGGTATATAACTATTCATTTTCGTTTTTTCAGTCGGTAGGTTCCTCCCTTTCTGTCGCTATGCTAAATGTGCCGACGGTGCCAGCCATTCTAGGCTGGGCGTTGTTTTAACTGTTCAGTAAATAATTACACTGTATTTGACGAAATTTCTTAACCAAATGAAGAGTAACCTTAACTACAAAGAAATTTACATTTCGTAACATCCGTTGCTGTGTTTAAAGGATCCAAATAAGGGCCGTTGAAGAAAAATTATCCTTTTTCGCTGGATGTTTCTCGTGAGCTCTTAAATAGACACGCTTTAGCCATTTACCCTTATAAATTTTAGTAAAGGACTGCTTATGAAATCATTTAAGATAAAATCTCTGGCTTTACTTGTTACGCTGTCTGCCGGTGGTTTTCTGCATGCAAATATGGCTTCCGCTCATGGTTATTTAGAAGATCCTCCCGCACGCGGATTTTTTTGCCGGGCAGGTCAGGCAGGTGCAGGTTCTGCAGGCTGTAAAGCCCTTGGCCAGTACAGTGGAGCCGTTACCACACCACAGGAGATTGTCGGCGGTGGTCTGAATTACAAAGATACGCTAAAAAAAGGCAAAATTTGTGCTGCAGACAGCCGTTACCCAAATCTTGGGTTACCGGCTAACCAGTGGAAACACAAAGCCATTACTGTTAAAAATGGCAAGATAACCCTCGATTATCGTTTCACCGCACACCATGGTACTGATCACATTGGTTATTACATCACCAAACCAGGTACAAATCATGCCGATACCATCGGCTGGGAAGATTTGCAGGAACTTGCCCGTTTTGATGGTGTTACCGGGCCAAATGGCCAAATTGGCGGTGCCGGTATTTATTCTGAAACGGTAGATTTACCCAGTAACATTACTGATGGTGATTACACTATCGTGACAATGTGGCCGGTTTCCAGACAGCATGGTACAGGTGAAAACTTTACTTCTTGCAGTGATGTGACACTCACCGGGTTAGGTCAGGGTGGTGGGGAAGTCGTTGACTCCTGGGGGGTAATTGGCGATGGCGTTACTGCAACCAAAAATCTAAAGGCTGGCGACACAGTCACCTTCCGTTTGTTTAAAGCCGGTGCGGATGCGGGTAAAGTAAGCTACAGACTCACTGAAAACCTGAGTTCATATTATTGGCTGCCGGACCTTGGCGATGCGGTAAATAATACTAAGAACTTCCCAGTAAAAATTGGTGACACCTTAAAAGGTAATGAGGTCTCGATTGAATATTCGGCCGATCATTATAATGTTTATGCTAAAGGGAAAAATACAAATTACTCCTATGTTTTAACCCTGGAAGAGCAGACTCAGCCAGGCACTGGCGCTTCTCCAGTTCCCGTAATTACTACCAGCAGTAACACTATTACCGATTCTGAATGGCTTGAGCTGGATGCGTCAAAAACCACTGACCCTGATACCTCTACCAATCAATTAAAGTACACCTGGGAAGTCACGCGTAACGCCGATAAGGTTGAACTTGAAAATACCAGTGGAGCAGAAACACGCATACGTTTACTTAAACCGGCTGATAGCGACTTTAACGTAAGCGTTAAATTGACCGTAACTGACCCGCAAAAGAATAAGGGGGAAGTAACCAAAATTCTGAAAGCGGAACAATCGGGCGAGCAGCCTGACGGCGATGCGACTGCTTACAACGCCAAAATTGCCTACCCGACAAAATGCACCAAAGTGTCCCATAACGGCCAGGTATGGCAAAACCAGTGGTACGTGAATGCGGGCCAGGAAGAGCCGGGTAAAGGAGGTATGTGGGGCGCATGGCGAACTGAGAAAGCAACCAACAACCAATGTAAGTAAGTTAATCACTTCGTAATTTGACAACGTCTTAATCCAGCTACGTTTGATCTGATCATAGGCTGACATTTTCAGCCTTATAACGCCTGATGAATTTCATCAGGCGTTTTGTATATTTCCACCGTTCCCTGACCATCTTTATTGACTGTCGGATCTGGCCGAATAATCGCGGCTGTCCACCCAGAGAGCGCACATTGTAGTCAGCTATTTCTGGCATCTGCTGAAAGAGCTCATCAGGAAAATGTCTTATCTGCACCTTGCCACGATCGGAATTCCTCAACTTTTCTGAAAGATGATAATTTATTGCAACTTTTGGTTAATTGAGTGAATTTTAGATTTTCACACCATCTGCTGGTCGCAGCTGGGCAGCGTTCTGCAGCTGCGCTCGACGGCACTCAAAAAGTACAAGAACATCAAAACATTTGATGCTGATTAATAGCGCTTTTCCACCGGAGTGGATTCATTCCAGAGCCGGTTAAATTCGCGCTGGTACGCTGTCGCCAGTTCTGGCGAGCCCTGCACCAGGAGTGCGTTTTCCGCGTTACGTTTCGCTGCGCTGGCCGTGTAATTAAATGACCCGGTTTGCACGGTGTCACCATCAACAACCATAAACTTGTTGTGCATGATGGTGTACTGGCTATTGAGGCGCACCGGCACGCCCTGATTTGCCAGGAAAGTCACGGCGGTGTATCCGTCATTATTGGCCTTTTTATCGGCCACTACCCGGATGGTGACCCCGCGCTTGCTGGCGGTGACCAGCGCCATCG
>NZ_DASYBS010000180.1:0-57826 GCF_036500665.1 Cedecea sp. | reverse complement strand
GGCCTGGTTTAACCCGCAGAGCTGGAAGACATTTTTAGCCAGATCAATACCCAGAAATACGATATTCATGGTGATTCTCCTGCTGAACATATCTCGTACAGTTAATCGCAGAGGGAGGAGGTAGTCCATCCCATTAACTGGAAGAAAAAGTTTGGTGGGATGGGCGTGACAGAACTGCGTCGTCTGCGGTAACTGGAGGATGAAAACCAGCGACTCCGTCGCCTGGTGGCAGACCTCAGTCTGGATAAGGAAATGCTCCAGGATGTCATTCGAAAAAAGTTCTGAGGCCCGTCCAGAAGCGAGAGGCGGTGACTTACCTGCTGGACGCATACCGTATTGGTCTGCGCCGTGGTTGCCGTTATGGAGCGCCTGAAGCGAATGAAGCTGCGTGTGCCACACCGATTGCAGACGGATAATGGCAGCGAATTTATCTCTAAATCTCTGGACCGATGGACGTATGAAAATAAGGTGACGATGGACTTCTCGCGGCCGGTAAAACCAACAGACAATGCACTGGTCGAGTCATTCAACGGGAGTCTGCGTGATGAATGTCTGAATGTTCACTGGTTCCTGTCACTGGAAGATGCGCAGGAGAAGATCGAATGCTGGCGGCAGGAATATAACCAGCAAAGACCCCATTCATCTTTAAATAATCAGACGCCGGAGGAATTTATCCGAAGTCTGCAAAAAGGCCGGAATCTCTGATTTAACCTGGCATCGATATTGGGAAGGGATCAAAAACACGGAAGTCTCAAAAAGTGCGTGGAACTAAAACAGGTATGCTTACGCCGCGACCTGACAGCATAAAAAAACTGGCGTATCAGGCCAGTTTTTCAGAGTTTAAAAAGATGTAGGGATGAATTTTCTACACTAACGCATCGTCACAAACTCTTCCGCCGCGGTCGGGTGGATAGCCACGGTGTTGTCGAAGTCTTTCTTGGTCGCGCCCATTTTCAGCGCCACGGCGAAGCCCTGCAGGATTTCATCCATGCCGAAGCCGATGCCGTGAATCCCGACGATTTTCTCGTCCGGGCCCGCGCAGACCAGCTTCATGCGGCACGGCTGGCGGTGAGAGGTCACGGCGGTGTACATCGCGGTGAAGGAGGATTTGTAGACCTTCACGTTGTCGTCGCCGTACTGCTCGCGCGCCTGCGGTTCGGTCAGGCCCACGGTGCCGATTGGCGGGTGGCTGAACACCACGGTTGGCACGTTGCTGTAGTCCAGGTGCTCGTCCGGCTTGTTGTTAAACAGGCGCTCGGACAGGCGACGGCCGGCGGCGACGGCGACAGGCGTCAGCTCAACCGCGCCGGTGTTATCGCCTACCGCATAGATGCCAGCCACGTTGGTGTTCTGGAACTTATCGACCTTGATATAGCCTTTTGCATCCAGCTCGACGCCGGTGACCTGCAGGTTGAAGTTGTCGTTAGCCGGTTCACGGCCAATCGCCCAAATCAGGGTGTCGACGGTTTCAGCCCGGCCATCTTCCAGCTCCAGCGTCAGGCTTCCGTCGGCGTTTTTCACTACCGCTTTCGGAATCGCGTTGGTGTGCAGGGTTGGGCCTTCTGCTTCAATCACTTCCAGCAGCGTTTCGACGATCAGCGGATCGAAGGTACGCAGCGGCGCATGTTTGCGCACGAACAGGTGCGTTTCTGAGCCCAGCGCGTTAATCACGCCCGCGATTTCCACCGCGATATAGCCCGCGCCGACAACCGCCACGCGTTTTGGCAGGCCCGGCAGTTCGAAGAAGCCGTCGGAATCAATACCGTATTCTGCGCCAGGGATGTTCGGATGGCTTGGACGACCGCCGGTGGCGATCAGAATATGGTCTGCTGTGATGGTTTCGCCGTTAACTTCTACGGTGTGGGCATCCACAAACTTCGCAAAGCCGCGAATCACGTCAACGTTATTCTTGCCCAATACGTTGTCGTAAGAGGTGTGAATGCGGTCGATATAGGCGGTACGGCTGGCGATAAGCTTGTCCCAGTCGAAGTGGTTCAGCGTGGTGTCAAAGCCGTAGTCCGGGCCGTAGTTGTGAATCGCTTCGGCGATTTGCGCCGCATGCCACATCACTTTTTTAGGCACGCAGCCGACGTTGACGCAGGTGCCGCCCAGATCTTTCGCCTCAATCAGTGCGCATTTCTGCCCATACATTGCCGCACGGTTGATCGAGGCGATACCGCCGCTGCCGCCGCCAATGGCGAGGTAGTCATAATGTTTGGTCATGATGTTTCCCTTTTGAGTCGAAAATTAGGCGCGATTGTAGCGCGCCGGGATAAAGGTTCTACCGATTGTTGTAATAGCCACGTCATACTTCAAGCTGCAGCGGTGTTGGCTGCACTCCTGAACCCCAGTCACTTACTTTAGTAAGCTCCTGGGGATTCACTCCCTTGCCGCCTGGCCGCAACTCGAATTATCTAGTGGCTAGCTTTCTTATTCAGGCACAATCCAGCTCAGCGTGGTCGAGCCGGTGCCCGTTGGCACCAGCTTTTTGTGCAGCCACGGCAGCACGTTGGTCATCTGCTGCTCCAGCTTCCACGGCGGGTTAATCACGATCATGCCGGACGCCGTCATGCCGCGCTGGTCGCTGTCCGGGCGAACCGCCAGCTCGATCTGCAGGATGCGGCGGATGCCGGTCTCTTCCAGGTCGCGGATCATGCGTTTGATTTGCTGGCGCAGCACCACCGGGTACCACAGCGCATAGGTGCCGGTGGCAAAACGTTTGTAGCCTTCGACGATGCCTTTTACCACGTCCTGATAGTCGGTTTTGATCTCATACGGTGGGTCGATGAGGATCAGGCCGCGACGGGAAACCGGCGGCAGCTTCGCTTTCAGCTGCTGGTAGCCGTCGGCACGCTCAACGCGGGCGCGGTCGTCCTTCTGGAACTCGGAGCGCAGCAGCGGGAAGTCGGACGGATGCAGTTCGGTGAGCTGCAGGCTGTCCTGTTCGCGCAGCAGGTGGCGGGCAATCAGCGGAGAGCCTGGGTAGTAACGCAGGTTGCCGCTGCGGTTCAGGTGCTGTACCGCGCCAATATAGGCTTCCAGCTCGGCAGGTAAATCATCCTGCTGCCAAATGCGCGCGATACCTTCCAGATACTCGCCTGTACGCTCCGCATGTTCGCTGCTCAACTGGTAACGACCGGCGCCTGCGTGGGTGTCGAGATAGAGAAACGGTTTCTCCTTCTCTTTGAGCGATTCAATAATCAGGCTTTGAACGGTGTGTTTTAGTACGTCGGCATGGTTACCGGCGTGAAAGCTGTGGCGATAGCTGAGCATGAGGGATGGTGTTCCACGAATAAGAAAACAAATTTCCCACAGTTTACCGCAGATTGCGGCGGATTACCGCCCGGGCGCGGCGCTGTTTCAATCGGGCCGAAAAGGTTTCAAAACATAAATGTGTCATAAAAGCGTCAAATTCCCAGGATAGCGTCGCTGCCAGGCAAGGTAATCGTTTGAATAAAAGGAAAAATAATGAAACTCCGTATTTCTATGCTGGCAGCAGCGCTGGCGGTGGCTATGCCCGCCCTGGCGAAGGATGTGTCTCTCCCTCAGGCCGCGGCGATAGCCAATACCGTGACGCCAGCGAACAGCAGCCAGGCGTTTGATGATCTTGAAACGCAGTCCCTGGCGGCGCTGCGCACTGCCCTGAAAGGCGACGCGGATAAACTGACCCGCGACCAGCTGGATAAAGCGAAGCAAAGCAAAAAGCTGGCAGATACCGCCTGGCTGAAGGCGAGCGGCTATGACTTCCAGACCAAAGCCAATCAGAAAGCGGGCATTGAGCTGCTTTCCGCGTTCAGCAAGCTGCCGGACTCCGTGATTAAGCAGAACCTTGAAACGGTCACCAACATCAATCTGAATGCCGTACAGACTTCACGCCATCAGGCGCTGGCGGATGCCGAGGGCATCAACCATCTTTACTTCCTGAGCGACGCGATGGGGCCGCGCCTGGGCAAAGCCTTCCTGGCCGCCTACGATAAAGGCGAGCTGAGCAAGGCCGCAGCGCTGATTAAAGCCTCCGAGGTCAGCACCAGCGCGGCGAAGAAGCACTTCAATAACCCGCGTCCGTTCCTGATTCAGGGCAACACCATCCATCTCGTGCCGGACGATGTGGTGATTAAAGATAACAAAGCGTACACCGCGGACGGCGGCTCCTTCCCAAGCGGCCACACCAATACGGGTTACACCGACGCGCTGCTGATGGCCGAAATGGTGCCGGAGCGCTTTGAAGCCCTGGTTGAACGCGGCGCGCGCTACGGTTACTCGCGCATTGTGCTGGGCGTGCATTATCCGCTGGACGTAATGGGGTCCCGCATGGTGGCGCAGCGCAACGTGGCTAACTACCTGAACGACCCGAAATACCGCGCGTTGTTTAACGAAGCCCGCGATCAGCTGCGTACCGCGCTGGAGAAAGAATGTGGCACCACTTTGGCTGAATGTGCGAAATCTTCCGCGAAAGACGATCCGTACCGTGCGCCAGCGATGAAAGAACTTTACCGCTTCACCATGACCTACGACCTGCCGCAGCAGAAGGGCGAGAAGCAGGCTCTGAAGGTGCCGCAAGGGGCGGAAGTCCTGCTGGAAGCCGCGCTGCCTAAGCTTTCCGCCGCCCAGCGCCGCGACTTGATGGTGAAAACGGCGTTACCTGCGGGCTACCCGCTGTCCGGCACGACGGCGGACCAGCAGTTCTGGCAGCGCCTGAACCTGCCTGCGGCCTACGCCATGGCCGTGAAATCCCACTGATTCACCTTTCGGGGCGGCGCCTGCTGCCCCTTTTCCTGACAAGCCCAGCGCAACGTCCGGGATTGAAATTCGCTACACTTAACCCCATGCTAGACTCCATGCACAAAGCGCCGCTTGAGCGCTTCTCTCTCCCTTTTAATCAGGAACGCGCTTATGACCAATCCTTTACTGACCTCTTTTGAGCTGCCGCCGTTTTCCGCCATCAAACCTGAACATGTTGTTCCGGCCGTGACTAAAGCGCTGGACGACTGCCGTGCGGCGGTGGAAAGCGTGGTTGCGCAGGGCGCGCCTTATAGCTGGCAGAACCTGGTTCAGCCGCTGGCAGAAGTGGACGATCGCCTGGGCCGCCTGTTCTCCCCGGTCAGCCATCTGAACTCGGTGCAGAACAGCCCGGAACTGCGCGAAGCCTATGAACAAACGCTGCCGCTGCTGTCCGAATACAGCACCTGGGTTGGCCAGCACGAAGGGCTGTATAACGCTTACCGCGATCTGCGTGACGGCGCGAACTACGCCAGCCTGAGCGTCGCCGAGAAGAAAGCGGTGGACAACGCCCTGCGCGACTTCGAGCTGTCCGGTATCGGCCTGCCAAAAGACAAACAGCAGCGTTACGGGGAGATCTCCGCTCGCCTGTCCGAGCTGGGGTCTACCTACAGCAACAACGTGCTCGATGCTACCATGGGCTGGAGCAAGCTGATTACCGATGAAGCCGAGCTGGCAGGCATGCCGGAAAGCGCATTGGCTGCGGCCCGCGCTCAGGCAGAAGCCAAAGAGCAGGACGGCTGGCTGCTGACGCTGGATATCCCAAGCTACCTGCCGGTGCTGACTTACTGCGACAACCGCGCCCTGCGCGAAGAGATGTACCGCGCGTATTCAACGCGTGCTTCTGACCAGGGGCCGAACGCCGGGAAGTGGGACAACACCCCGGTGATGGAAGAGATTCTGGCGCTACGCCACGAACTGGCTCAGCTGCTGGGCTTTGGCAACTATGCGGAAAAATCCCTCGCCACCAAGATGGCGGAAAACCCGCAGCAGGTGCTCGAATTCCTGTCCGACCTGGCAAAACGCGCTCGCCCGCAGGGTGAAGCCGAGCTGGCTCAGCTGCGCGCCTATGCGAAAGAGCATTACGGCGTGGAAGCGCTGGAGCCGTGGGACATCACCTGGTACAGCGAAAAACAGAAACAGCACCTTTACAGCATCAGTGACGAGCAGCTGCGCCCGTACTTCCCGGAAGAGCGCGCGGTGAACGGCCTGTTCGAGGTTGTGAAGCGCATCTACGGCATTACCGCCAAAGAGCGTAAAGATATCGACGTCTGGCACCCGGACGTGCGCTTCTTCGAGCTGTATGACGACCAGGGCGAACTGCGCGGCAGCTTCTATCTTGACCTGTACGCTCGCGAGCACAAGCGCGGCGGGGCGTGGATGGATGACTGCGTGGGTAAAATGCGTCGCGCCGACGGCTCGCTGCAAAAGCCGGTTGCCTACCTGACCTGTAACTTCAACCGACCGGTGAACGGCAAACCTGCGCTGTTTACCCACGACGAAGTGATCACCCTGTTCCATGAGTTCGGCCACGGCCTGCATCATATGCTGACCAAAATCGAAACTGCGGGCGTGTCCGGCATCAACGGCGTGCCGTGGGATGCGGTCGAGCTGCCGAGCCAGTTTATGGAAAACTGGTGCTGGGAGCCGGAAGCGCTGGCGTTTATCTCCGGCCACTATGAAACGGGCGAATCTCTGCCTGTTGAGCTGCTGGAAAAAATGCTGGCGGCGAAGAACTACCAGGCTGCGCTGTTTATTCTGCGCCAGCTGGAGTTCGGCCTGTTCGACTTCCGCCTGCATGCGGAATTCAACCCGGAGCAGGGCGCGAAAGTGCTGCAGACGCTGGCCGAGATTAAGAAACAGGTTGCCGTAGTACCGGGGCCAAGCTGGGGCCGTTTCCCGCACGCCTTCAGCCACATCTTCGCGGGTGGCTACGCGGCGGGCTATTACAGCTACCTGTGGGCCGACGTGCTGGCGGCGGACGCTTACTCTCGCTTCGAAGAAGAAGGTATTTTCAACCGTGAAACCGGCCAGTCGTTCCTCGACAACATCCTGACCCGTGGCGGTTCGGAAGAGCCGATGGAGCTGTTCAAACGCTTCCGCGGGCGCGAGCCGCAGCTGGACGCGATGCTGGATCACTACGGTATTCAGGGCTAATCCACCACGTGAAAATCTGTTTACTGACTGAAGCAGGCGCCGACTCCGGCGCCTTATCTGTTTTGAGCGAGCGCTGGCAGCTTGAGCATGATGCAGACGCTCTGATGGCGCTGGTGTTAACGCCTGAGCATCTTGAACTGCGCAAGCGCGATGAGCCAAAGCTTGGCGGCATCTTCGTTGATTTTGCCTCCGGCGCGATGGCGCACCGCCGTAAGTTTGGCGGCGGACGTGGTGAAGCGGTGGCGAAAGCTGTGGGCGTTAAAGGCAGCTATCTCCCGGACGTTGTCGACGCGACGGCCGGGCTGGGGCGGGACGCCTTCGTGCTGGCCTCCGTAGGCTGCCGCGTGCGGATGCTGGAACGCAATCCGGTAGTTGCCGCGTTACTTGATGACGGCCTGCGCCGTGGCTACGAAGATCCGGAAATCGGCGGCTGGCTGCAGGAGCGATTACAGCTCATTCATGCCTCAAGCCTGACGGCGCTCAGCGATATTACGCCGAGGCCGGATGTGGTGTATCTCGATCCGATGTTCCCCCATAAGCAGAAGAGCGCGCTGGTGAAGAAAGAGATGCGTGTTTTCCAGTCCCTGGTGGGGCCGGATGAGGATGCGGACGGGCTGCTGGCTCCGGCCAGAGCGCTGGCGAAGAAAAGAGTCGTGGTGAAGCGCCCGGACTACGCTCCGCCGTTGGCCGACGTCGCCACGCAGAATGCGGTGGTGACCAAAGGGCACCGGTTTGATATTTATGCCGGGACGCCGGAGTAATCGCGCTGTGACAGCCCTCTTCGCCGTTGACTTTTGGTCACAACTATTCTCTATGAGGGATCGGCTAAGGTTCCGTTCACTTCCAGCCCTGTTGTATCTGTAGCTCCTGTACCGGTGAACGTCTTAGGGGAGTCACCGTCACTCCCCTAAGAACCCGGACTCCCGGCCAAATAAATCGCCGCAAGCGGTAAACCTCAGTTTTATCTCCCAGTCCTGGGTCGGCTGAGACGCGTTCCCGACGCTCTCAGCCTCCGGCCGTTCCCGACGTCCGGACCCTGGCCAGTCGGAGAGAAAACCGAGGAGATTTAAGCCGGAACCGAGCCTGGCTTTTAACCCGTGGCTACACAGAACGTCACAGTCGCTGCAAGTCATACAGCCACGCCCTTGTTTCCGGCTCTCATCGCCTCCGGTTATGACCCAACTCAGGCGGGGTTGAGCTGCCGGGAGCAGCGAAAGAGAGCGATCGTCGGGAACGAATCGCGAACGACCCCGAATGTTTGGGTGATAGCCGGTGGGTTTACCGCTTCAGCGGCGATGAGTTCGCCGGGCGCCGGGGCTGTTCGGGGGATGGCGTTATCCCCCGGACACGTTCACCGTGCTGCGAACGTGCAGGGGAAAAAGTTCTATGGGTGAACGGAACAACCATCAGATCAAAGAGTTCTCTGGAGAAATAATGAGAGCCAGCCTCCCACTACAACCCCTTCAAAAGCTTATCCACAAACTCCGGCACAACCTGGCTCGCCAGCCCGTAATGCTTCTCTTCAAACTCGCTGCCGACCTGGCTTGGTTCCAGGTTCAGCTCCACGGTGTGCGCCCCCTGCAAACGCGCTTCGTGTACAAAGCCCGCCGCCGGGTAGACGTGCCCGGAGGTGCCAATGGCAATGAAGTAATCTGCGGTGGCAATCGCCTGATAAATCTCATCCATGCCCAGCGGCATTTCGCCGAACCAGACGATGTGCGGGCGCAGCGCGGAAGAGATCTGGCAGCAGTGGCAGCGATCTTCCGGCGTAATATCGCCCGTCCAGTCCAGCACCTGGCCGCTGCTGGCGCAGCGAACCTTCAGCAGCTCGCCGTGCATGTGGATGACGTTTTTACTGCCCGCACGTTCGTGAAGGTTGTCGATGTTCTGGGTGACCAGCACGAAGTGGTCGCCGAGCGCCTCTTCCAGCTTCGCCAGCGCCAGGTGTGCGGCGTTGGGCTGAATTTCAGGCTGCTGCAGCTGGTGGCGGCGCTCGTTGTAAAAACGCTGTACCAGCGCCGGGTCGCGGGCAAAGCCTTCCGGCGTGGCCACGTCTTCGACGCGGTGCTCTTCCCACAGCCCGTCGGCGGCTCTGAAGGTGCGAATGCCTGATTCGGCGGAGATCCCCGCCCCGGTCAGTACAACCACTCTTGGTCTGTCCATCATTTCCGGCCCCAACCTGTCTCTGAAAAAGATACGCTGACGCAAACGTTGGCGCAGCAGGCGTTTGTTCTTCCGAAACCGGCTGAGCCGGTGTTGACGACGAGAAAGCATGACTTACTCCGTGTAGTGGAGGAATGCAGCGCCACGCATACCGCCTGCGTCACCGTGGCGCGCCTGTTCAATACGCGGCACTGCGGCAACCGGCAGCAGGTACTTCGGCAGGCGCTCCGGCAGTTGGGCGTAGATATCGCTAAAGTTAGACAATCCTCCGCCAATCACCACCAGATGCGGGTCGATGGAGGTCAATAAATTGCCGAGGCAGGCGGCCAGCAGCTCCAGGAAACGGTCAACGTGCTCGATGGCCTGCTCGTCGCCCTGGCGGTAGCGGGCGATAATCTCTTTCGCGTCCAGCGGCTCCTGGTAGAAGTGCTGCCACAGCCAGGCAAAGCCGCGCCCGGAGAGGTAGTTTTCGATGCAGCCGTTTTTACCGCAGCCGCAGCGGGTGAAGGGAATGTCGCGCCCGAGGATTTCCAGCGCGTCCACCGGCAGGCGGGTATGGCCGAATTCGCCGGTGATGTAGCTGCGGCCGGTGACCGATTTGCCGTTGACGATGATGCCGCCGCCGACGCCGGTGCCGAGGATCAGGCCCATCACCACCGGGTAGTTAAGGAACTCGTCGTCCCAGGCTTCGGACAGCGCGAAGCAGTTGGCGTCGTTATCGATGCGCACGTCGCGCTCAAGCATGGCACTCAGGTCTGCGCGAAGCGGTTTGCCGCTGGCGGCGGGAACGTTGGCGGCGTAAAGCGTGCCGTCGTCGGTTTCCGGCATGCCCGGAATGCCGATGCCGACCGAACCGCGGCAGTTAAACTTCTCGTCGGCCTGAGCCACCAGCCCGGCTACCGCGTCGAGGAAATTTTCGTAACTGTCATGAGGAGTAGCAACCCGGGCTTCCCAAAGTAAACGCCGTTGCTGGTCGTAAACGCCGAGTGCAATCTTAGTGCCGCCGATATCAAATCCGTAATACATCGCTGCTCCCAATGCCCGGTATGCTTCAAGCTGCGCCTGGGTTCTGCCGGGTCACAGCTCGAATGATGTAGGGCAAATTATCGTTAATTGAATTTATTGTCCGCTTAGCACCCTTGCCGGATCGATATTGCTTGCGCGCCGGGCCGGGTACCAGCTTGCCAGAAGGCTAAGCACCAGCGCCGTCACGAGGACGTAAACCACGTCCAGCCAGTGCAGCTCAGAAGGTAAGAAATCAATGAAATAAATATCACCGGACAGGAAATGGTGTCCGATCAGTTTTTCAATCACGCCGATGATGTTGGTCAGCTGCCAAGAGGCCAGCACGCCGACCACCACGCCGCTGACGCTGCCCAGCAGCCCGGCCAGCAGCCCGTACCAGACAAAGATCGCGCGGATCAGGCCGTCTTTGGCCCCCAGCGTGCGCAGTACCGCGATGTCGCTGCTCTTGTCTTTCACCGCCATCACCAGCGTGGAAACGATGTTAAAGCAGGCGACGCCGATGACTAACACCATCGCCAGGTACATGATGGCGCGGATCATCTGGATGTCGCGGTACATATAGCCGTAGGTGCCGATCCAGCTTGAAATATAGACGTAGGAATTGGTGGCTTCGCCCGCGTCACGCACCAGCTTTTGCGCATTAAAGACGTCGTCTACCTTGATGGAGATCCCGGTGACGCTGTTGCCCATATCCAGGTAACCCTGCGCATCCTGCATCGGCACCATCGCCAAGCTGTGATCAAGCTGGCCGCTGAGCGCCAGAATGCCCGCGACCTGAAGCCGTACACGCTTAGGCTGCATCAGCTTTGTGCCGCCGTCGTTGTTGGGGATCATGATAGACACCCAGTCGCCCTGCTTCACCTTGAGCGCGTCGGCCACGCCTTTGCCCATGATGATCTGCTGCTGCCCGGCCTTGAAGTTTGCCCAGGCATTATTCTGGACGTATTGCGGCAAGGCGCTGAGGCGAGTCTCCTGAACCGGATCTACGCCCTTCACTTCGATAGCGCGCAGATTTGCCCCGCTCTCCACCAGCCCGGTAAAACTGACATAAGGCGCGGCGGCCACGATACCTTTTACTTTTTCAACTTTAGGCAGCACGTCCTGCCAGTGGGTAAACGGCTGATTCACCGGCTTGATATCGCCATGAGGCACCACGGCAAGAATGCGGTTTTTCAGCTCGCGCTCAAAGCCGTTCATCGCGCTCAGGCCGACGATCAGCACCGCCACGCCCAGCGCGATGCCGAGCGTGGAGATAACTGAAATCAGCGATACCATGCCGCTGCGGCGTCGCCCGCGGCTAAAACGCAGGCCAATCAATAAAGAAAGGGGGGAAGCCATTACTGCGCTCCCATTAAGGTCAGCTCGCTGGTTAAGCGACCATCGCGCATTTCCAGCTGGCGGGACATACGCTTAGCCAGCTGCAGGTCGTGGGTGACGACGAGGAAAGCGGTGCCCTGGCGCACGTTCAGCTCGCCCAGCAGCTCGAAAATACTGTCGGCGTTGCGCGCATCCAGGTTACCGGTTGGCTCGTCCGCCAGCACCAGGCGCGGGTTATTCACCAGCGCACGGGCAATCGCCACGCGCTGACGTTCACCGCCGGACAGTTCAGAAGGACGGTGGCTGCTGCGGTGATCCAACCCAACGGCGGCCAGCATCTCCAGCGCGCGTTGCTGCACTTCTTCCGGCTTTTTCTTGCCGATAAGCAGCGGCATCGCGACGTTTTCCAGCGCGGTGAAATCCGGCAGCAGATGGTGGAACTGATAAATAAAGCCCAGCTCGCGGTTACGCAATTCCGCCTTCGCCGCCGACGAGAGTTTGCTCATCGCCTGGCCGTTGAATACCACGTCGCCGGAGGTCGGCGTGTCCAGCCCGCCCAGCAGATGCAGCAAGGTACTTTTGCCGGAGCCAGAGGTCCCGACAATCGCCATTAATTCACCCGCGTTGATGCTGAAGCTGACATTGTGCAGCACATCCGTTTGCACCTTGCCTTCCTGATAGCGTTTGCACAGGTTGTCACACTGCAACAGGACAGAATTACTCATAACGTAAAGCCTCAGCGGGTTGGGTCGCGGCGGCGCGCCACGAAGGGTAAAGCGTGGACAGCAGAGCAATGGCCATCGCCACAATGGCAATCACCACAACCTGTAACGGCTCGATAGCCACCGGCAACGCGGCGCCATCGAGCAGAATGCCGATGACCGGCATTAAATTATTCAGCTGGCTGGCAAGCAGCGCCCCGAGCAAGGCCCCGAGCAGCGCACCAATGACGCCCGCGCCCGCACCCTGAACCATAAACACCGCCATGATCTGGCGACGAGTCAGCCCCTGGGTTTGCAGAATCGCCACCTCGCCCTGCTTTTCCATCACCAGCAGGCCAAGGGAAGTAATGATGTTAAAGGCGGCGACGGCAACGATCAGGCTCAGCAACAGCCCCATCATGTTTTTCTCCATGCGCACGGCCTGGAACAGCTCGCCTTTGCGCTCGCGCCAGTCTTTCCATTCGGTGCCCTGCGGCAGCGTTTGCTGGCTCAGCACATCGACCTTGAGCGGCTCGGCAAGCCACAGGCGCCAGCCGGTGATATTGCCCGCCGGATAACGCATCAGGCGCGAGGCATCCTGCTGATTGACCAGCATCTGGTAGCCGTCCACTTCGCTGCTTGCCGCGAAGGTGCCAATCACGGTGAACAGACGCTGGCTCGGCAAGCGCCCCATCGGCGTGAACTGGCTGGCGGACGGCACCATAATGCGGATAGTCTCGCCGCGCTTAACGCCCAGTGAACCGGCAAGCTGCTCACCAAGGATAACGTTGTACTGCCCGGCGACCAGGTCTGCCTGCTTGACGTTCACCAGGTACGGAGAAAGCGGGTCTTTTTCGTCCGGCTGCACGCCGAGCATCACGCCCACCGCCACGCTACGCGCGCTTTGCAGCACCACGTCGCCGGTGGTCAGCGGCGCAATACGGGTTACGCCCTGAAGCTTCAGGGAATCAGCGGGATGTTGTTGAGGGTTGATGGAGCCGAACGGCGAGGTGATCAACGCCTGCGGCATCAGCCCCAGGATGTTGTTTTGCAGCTCGCGCTCGAAGCCATTCATGACCGAAAGTACCGTGACCAGCGCCATCACCCCAAGGGTGATGCCAATCGTCGACAGCCAGGAGACGAAGCGGCCAAAGCGGTCCGCTGCTCGCCCACGCATGTAGCGCAGGCCTATAAATAACGCGACAGGTTGATACATGAAGTCCGTCTTGTTGCGGGTTGCCTAAGCAAAGATCCTGGAAGTATACGACACCTCCCCGGCCAAATGAATTCTAACGCCTAAATTATTCCCGTTACTTCTCAAGCGCCTGCAACTTTTCCTAAATTTACCAAATCAGCGCCAAAAACAGACAATTGAGGTCGTGATCGCCGCGTGATGCCGCCAGGATAAAAGGCCAATGACGACGATAAGACACAAAGACGTGGATATGGCATGAAGAAAAAGCAACTCTGGATCAACCAAATCAAAGGATTATGTATTTGTCTGGTGGTTATCTACCATTCGGTTATCACTTTCTATCCTCACCTTACCGCCCTCGGGCCAGGCCTGAATCAGTACATCGCCAAGCTGTGGGTTTACCTCAATCTCTACCTCGCGCCCTTCCGTATGCCGGTGTTTTTCTTTATTTCCGGGTACCTGATAACCCGCTACATTCACGAGGTGAGATGGCGCGACAGCGTGGATAAACGGCTGTGGAGCATTTTCTATGTGCTGCTGTGGGGCCTGATTCAGTGGGTCGCACTTACGTACCTCAACCAGTGGCTGGCGCCCGAGCTTGAGCGTAACCCGGCTTCGAACGCCGCCTACGCCGATTCGCTCGCGCAGTTCGCCATCAGTATGGCAAAGGCAAGCACCAGCCTGTGGTATCTCTACGCCCTGCTGGTCTACTTCGTGATGTTTAAAGCGCTGCGCCGCTACCGCATTCCCGTGCTGATGGTGCTGATGGGTATCAACGTTATCATCGCCTTTGTGCCGCTGCCGTGGTGGGGACTGAACAGCGTGGTACGGAATATGGTTTATTACGGCCTCGGCGCGTGGTTTGGCCCTTTGCTGATGGCCTGGATGAAGGACTTCCGCTTTTCGCAACGTCCGTTTATCTGCGCAGGCGTCGCGATGGCCTCGCTGGCGCTTTACTTCGTAAACGTGCCGCTGGTGATTTCTCTGGTGTCTATCGTGGTTATCCTGCGCGTGTTCTACCTGCTGAACGGCTGGCGCGAAGCGCGTGAAGACGGCTTCCTTAACGTGGTCGGCTCGAACACCATCGCCATCTATACCACGCACCGCATTTTGATTGAGGCGATAAGCCTGATCATGATAGCCCGCATCAACAGCGGCAGCTTCCCGGACTCGCTGGTGCTGGCGATTCTGCTGGTGTACCCGTTTGTCAGCCTCGGCGTGTGTACGCTGGCCGGTCTCGGCTTCCGCAAGCTCTCCGTTGCCCTGTTCAGGGATATGTTCTTCTCACCTCCGGCTAAAATCGCCGCGGGCTCATGAGCCTGATGGCAGCCCGCTCCGGCGGGTTGCTTTTTCACGACATCATCCCCATTTCGGTGATTCGGTTGCTAATACAAAGCGATCGGGGATAATAATATCTAACTGCTTATCAATGGCTCGCGCACCGCCTGCCCTCGGGCTGGCGGAACAACCTACGAGATCCTGACGCAATCTATGCCTGAACACTATCGCTATTCCTTACCCGTAAAAGCCGCAGAACAACGTCTGCTGGGCGAGCTGACCGGTTCGGCCTGCGCCACCGAAGTGGCTGAAATCGTTGAACGCCATAGCGGCCCGGTGGTACTGATTGCCCCGGACATGCAGAACGCGCTGCGCCTGCACGATGAAATTACCCAGTTCACCGACAACCTGGTTGTTAATCTCGCCGACTGGGAAACGCTGCCGTACGACAGCTTCTCGCCGCATCAGGAAATCATTTCGTCGCGCCTGTCCACGCTTTACCAACTGCCGACCATGCAGCGCGGCGTGCTGATCATGCCGGTGAATACGCTGATGCAGCGCGTTTGCCCGCACAGCTACCTGCACGGCCACGCGCTGGTGATGAAAAAGGGCCAGCGCCTGTCGCGGGATAACCTGCGCGCGCAGCTGGAGCAAGCGGGCTACCGCAGCGTCGATCAGGTGATGGAGCACGGCGAGTTTGCCACCCGTGGCGCCTTACTTGACCTTTATCCGATGGGCAGCAGCCAGCCGTACCGCATCGATTTCTTTGATGATGAAATCGACAGCCTGCGCGTCTTCGACGTGGACTCCCAGCGTACGCTGGAAGAAGTTGACGCCATCAACCTGCTGCCGGCCCATGAATTTCCGACCGACAAAAATGCGATTGAGCTGTTCCGCAGCCAGTGGCGCGACAAGTTTGACGTGAAGCGTGACGCCGAGCACATCTATCAACAGGTCAGTAAAGGCACGCTGCCCGCGGGCATCGAATACTGGCAGCCGCTGTTCTTCAGCGAACCGCTGCCAACGCTGTTTAGCTATTTCCCGGCCAACACGCTGCTGGTGAATACCGGCGATCTGGAAGCCAGCGCCGAACGCTTCTGGCTGGATGCGAACGCCCGCTATGAAAACCGTGGCGTTGACCCCATGCGCCCTCTTCTGCCGCCGGAAGATCTGTGGCTGAAAACCGATTCGCTGTTTAGCGAGCTGAAAGCCTGGCCGCGCGTGCAGCTCAAAACGGAATCACTGGCGAAAAAGGCCGCCAACGTGAACCTGGGTTACCAGGCGCTGCCGGATCTGGCCGTTCAGGCACAGCAAAAAGCCCCGCTGGACAGCCTGCGGAAGTTCCTCGAGTCCTTTACCGGGCCGGTGATTTTCTCGGTCGAAAGCGAAGGCCGCCGCGAAGCTTTGGGCGAACTGCTCGGGCGCATTAAAGTTGCGCCAAAACGCATTTACCGCCTGGAAGAAGCCGAAGGCAACGGCCGCTATCTGACGATCGGCGCCAGCGAACACGGCTTTATCGACACCCTGCGCAACCGGGCGCTGATTTGCGAAAGCGACCTGCTGGGCGAACGCGTCAGCCGTCGCCGTCAGGACAGCCGCCGCACGATTAACCCGGACACGCTGATCCGCAACCTGGCCGAGCTGCACGCAGGCCAGCCGGTGGTTCACCTGGAACACGGCGTGGGCCGCTATGCCGGGCTGACCACGCTGGAAGCCGGTGGCATTACCGCCGAATACCTGATGCTGACCTACGCGGGCGACGCCAAACTCTACGTCCCGGTCTCCTCCCTGCACCTGATTAGCCGTTACGCCGGTGGCGCCGACGACAACGCGCCGCTGCATAAGCTGGGCAGCGATGCCTGGTCCCGCGCTCGCCAGAAAGCGGCGGAGAAAGTGCGCGACGTCGCCGCCGAACTGCTGGATATCTATGCCATGCGTGCCGCCAAAGAGGGCTTTGCCTTTAAGCACGACCGCGAGCAGTACCAGCTGTTCTGCGACAGCTTCCCGTTTGAAACCACGCCGGATCAGGCCCAGGCTATCAACGCCGTGCTGAGCGATATGTGTCGCCCGCTGGCGATGGACAGGCTGGTGTGCGGCGACGTTGGCTTCGGCAAAACCGAAGTGGCGATGCGCGCCGCGTTCCTGGCGGTGGAGAACAACAAGCAGGTCGCGGTCCTGGTGCCGACCACCCTGCTGGCTCAGCAGCACTACGACAACTTCCGCGACCGCTTCGCCAACTGGCCGGTGCGCATTGAAATGCTCTCCCGCTTCCGCAGCGCCAAAGAGCAGACGCAGATTCTGGAGCAGGCAAGCGAAGGGAAAATCGACATTCTTATCGGCACCCACAAACTGCTGCAGGCCGACGTGAAATGGCGCGACCTGGGGCTGCTGATTGTCGACGAAGAGCACCGCTTCGGCGTGCGTCACAAAGAGCGCATTAAAGCGATGCGTGCCGACGTGGATATTCTTACGCTGACCGCAACGCCGATTCCGCGCACCCTGAATATGGCGATGAGCGGCATGCGCGATCTGTCGATTATCGCCACGCCACCGGCCCGCCGCCTGGCGGTGAAAACCTTCGTGCGTGAATATGACAGCCTGGTGGTCCGCGAGGCTATCCTGCGTGAAGTGCTGCGCGGCGGCCAGGTTTACTACCTCTACAACGACGTTGAAAACATTCAGAAAGCCGCCGATAAGCTGGCCGAGCTGGTGCCGGAAGCGCGGGTTGCCATCGGCCACGGCCAGATGCGCGAGCGCGAGCTGGAACGGGTGATGAACGACTTCCACCACCAACGTTTTAACGTGCTGGTGTGTACCACCATCATCGAAACCGGGATCGACATTCCGACCGCCAACACTATCATCATCGAGCGGGCCGATCACTTTGGCCTCGCGCAGCTTCACCAGCTGCGTGGGCGCGTCGGGCGTTCGCACCACCAGGCCTATGCCTGGCTGCTGACGCCGCATCCAAAAGCCATGACCACCGACGCGCAAAAACGCCTGGAGGCCATTGCCTCGCTGGAAGATTTAGGCGCCGGGTTCGCGTTAGCCACCCACGACCTGGAAATTCGCGGCGCGGGCGAGCTGCTGGGCGAAGATCAGAGCGGTCAGATGGAAACCATCGGCTTCTCGCTGTATATGGAGCTGCTGGAAAACGCCGTCGATGCCCTGAAAGAAGGCCGCGAGCCGTCGCTGGAAGATCTCACCAACAGCCAGACCGAAGTGGAGCTGCGTATGCCTGCCCTGCTGCCGGACGACTTTATTCCTGACGTCAATACCCGCCTGTCGTTCTACAAGCGTATTGCCAGCGCGAAGGGCGAACACGAGCTGGACGAGCTGAAAGTGGAGCTGATCGACCGCTTTGGCATTCTGCCGGATGCGGCTCGCAACCTGCTGGATATCGCCGCGCTGCGCCAGCAGGCTCAGAAGCTGGGCGTGCGTAAGATTGAGGGCAATGAAAAAGGGGGTACTATCGAGTTCGCGGAGAAGAACCACGTGGATCCGGTCTGGCTGATTGGTCTGCTGCAGAAGCAGCCGCAGCATTATCGCCTTGACGGCCCTACCCGGCTGAAGTTCTTCCAGGAGCTTGGCGACAGGAAAGCGCGCATGGAGTGGGTGCGTAACTTTATGAATAGCCTGGCGGAGAATGCCGCCGCCTGACACCTCTGCGCCTTACCGTCCGGTAAGGCGCAACTTTCTGTGACATTTACACATTCTTTGCAATCCACCAGGACTTCCCGACACGCGGCTAACCGATAATTGGCGTTTATCTGTCTCATAAAATTAGCCATTTTAACCGCAGGGTTTAAGCTATGTTTGCATCGCGTACTTTGTCTTTCCGCCGCTGGTTTGCCGTCGCAGCCTTACTGGGCGCAGCGGTGATAGCGCTTCCCGCCAGCGCTAACGATTACCCGCTTCCCGCCGCCAACAGCCGCCTGATCGGCAAAAACCTGTTCCATCAGGTCGAAAATGACGGCGGCTCGCTGGAGGCCATTGCTAAAAAGTATAACGTCGGTTTCCTGGCATTATTACAGGCCAACCCCGGCGTCGATCCTTACGTTCCCCGCGCCGGTAGCGTATTGACCATCCCCCGCCAGATGCTGCTGCCGGACGTGCCGCGCGAAGGCATCGTCATTAACCTTGCCGAACTGCGCCTGTACTACTTCCCGGCAGGGAAAAATACCGTCACCGTGTACCCGATTGGCATTGGCCAGCTGGGCGGCGATACCCTGACGCCGACGATGGTGACAAAAATTTCTGATAAGCGAGCGAACCCGACGTGGACGCCGACGGCCAATATTCGTGCGCGCTACCTGGCGCAGGGCGTAAAACTTCCGGCCGTGGTACCCGCAGGGCCAGATAACCCAATGGGCCACCACGCGATTCGCCTCGCGGCGTTCGGTGGCGTTTACCTGCTGCACGGCACTAACGCCGACTTCGGCATTGGCATGCGCGTCAGCTCCGGCTGTATCCGCCTGCGCGACGGCGATATCAAAGCGCTGTTTAATACGGTGCCGGTTGGCACTTCGGTACGTATCATCAACACGCCAATCAAAGCCTCCGTTGAGCCGGACGGCTCGCGCCTGGTTGAAGTTCACCAGCCGCTGTCCAAAGCAATTGATGACGATCCGAAAGTCCTGCCGATTGTGCTGAACGAGCAGATGAAACAGTTCCGTGACGCACCAAAAACGGATGCCCAGGTGATGGAGCAGGCCATGGAGCACCGTTCCGGGATGCCGATTAACGTCAATGCTCATACGGCTGAGCAGCCGATAAATGAAATGTAAGTTTTGGTGTTAAGCATAAAAAAAGGCCCTGTCGAAAGACAAGACCGAAGCCCAATGTGTATGTGTTATTAAGGATATGGACGACATTTCCGATGAAGATCTTGCAGATAAATTCAACGGCGATGGTAGTATATGTTTCTGACAACAACATGGTAAACACAAGCAAGATTGTTGGTTAACCCCATCGCCCCATGAATGTGAACCTGATTTACGAATCATTAATTTTGGCTGTCAAGAAAATTTGCGGTTTGATTACGAGGCGCGTATGCTTACTCCATCAAAGGAAAACGCAACCATTCCTAACCACTTCAAACTGGGTGATAACCATGTCTCCACAGGAAAGAAAGAAACGCAATCAACGTTTGTACCAGAAAGATGTTGAAGCGATCCGTAATGGCCGTAAAAAAGGCACTGTCATGGTAAGCGCTCCACGCGGTATGAAGCAATGCCAAAACCCTGTGGTTGCATCGTTCTTTAACTGATAAGTTGTTGTCTTACAGAACAAGATTATATTAAGCCCATCTAATAGATGGGCTTTTTTACATCTGTACATTTTTAGAGAGCTTTCTTATGACAAGGCAACATATCATTCCGCCAGCAATTCAACTGATGAAATTGAACGAAAGTCTGATCAGAAACGCCCACCGCCTACCATCGCCAGTCATAACTGTAGGAGGACAAGCGGTAGTCTACTGGTACGGCTACTACCTTGAAGCATACCAAGTAAGGCCCGGCCTTGAGAGTATTACCTCTGTTGATGTGGACTATGTAACGCATCGTGAAACTGTAGAAGTTATCGCTGAATTGTTTAACGTCAAGCCGCATGTGCAGGAGGTGTTTAATCCTCCATCTATTGCAGTGCTAGATTTGATCGATTTAGATACCGGGAAAGTAAAAGAAGATGAAGAAGGCTTATTTCTCGATCCTCGTTCTGATGAAACAAATATAATAGATATTATCGACCGGCCAACCGGGTTTGAGGTGCAAGATTTGAGGGGAGAAGGTCTTGTACTCAATACAGAGCGCTTTTATATAGCTACTGATGCTGAAGAGATATCCAGTGAAAAGGTACTTGTACTGAATCCTGTTGCTTGTATTCGTTCTCGCCTGGCAAACGCAACGGTGCCGATGGGAAAAGACAAACTGATTGAGGCGGAACGAATAAAAGCCCTAGCGGTGCCGGTATTCAACTTTTTGCTCGAAAAGTTCAGAGAACTTGAGTTCAGGGAAAGCCGTAATTATTTTGACTACTACTGTAGAGTTATCTGGCAACGCCAGTACCGACGCTACCAAGTTGAGTACAATATTCCTTTGTATGCCATACTGGAACAGTTTCTAATTCAACTGAAAAGCTTCCCGCATAGCTATAACTATCCTGGGGCATTTGTTGAGATAGAATTACCCCGCTGTATTGAACACATGGCAAGCGAATACAAACGTATTTGTAATATAGCAAAAAAAAGCTGACCCTTTTCGTTATCTGAAAACACTACGGATAATAAATGTATTATTCCTTCATCCAGAGGAAGCACATACCATCAAAACTTACCGGAAATACCGTCCGCGCCATAAAATGTCGATAACCACGTTCTATGGACGTGGTTTTAGTTTACAACAAAAAAAGGCCCTGTCTTGCGACAGGGCCTTTTGCTTGCAGTGGCATATAACGAATAAGGTCAAACGTATTGAGGGTTAACGTCTGGCTTATTTATAGATGACGGCAGTACCGTGCAGGGTGTTCGGACCGTTAACGGAGGTAATACGGAACGATTTAGCGCCCATTGCATCGGCCTTCGCGGCCAACTGTTCTTCCAGGGAAGAGAGGTTGCTGCCCGCATCGGCGCTGATAGTGCCGACTTTCTGCTGCCCGGCAGGCGTAGCGGAAACTTCAACAGCCGCAAAGCTTGCAAATGAGAGTGAGCTAATAACGGCGGCAGCGAACAGAGTTGTTAAGGTTTTCATGTTTTGTGTCCTGTGCAGGTGATTTTGGGGTCGTTAAACTTAATTAGTTAACGATCGATAACAAAATCATAAACGTGATCTACATCACGCGTCAACATATTTTTATAACGACCGTTAAGTAATTAAAAAAAGCGCTATTTTTCATCGTGATAAGAAATAATTATTTTTCATAACATGGCGCTGGCTACCGTCGCCGATTATTTTTATAATGAGTGTTCACTAATTAGACAGAGGTTAAACGGCAGGTATGGCAACCGAGACAGTAAGTTGCAGTAAAAAAAGCCGTGGCCGTCCAAAGGTGTTTGACAGGGAAGCAGCACTCGACAAGGCCATGACACTTTTCTGGCAGCATGGCTATGAAGCAACATCCATGGCGCATCTTGTAGAAGCCACCGGGGCGAAGGCACCTACGCTCTATGCGGAGTTCAGCAACAAAGAAGGGTTGTTCCGTGCGGTGCTGGATCGCTATATCGCGCGTTTTGCGGCAAAGCACGAAGCCTGCCTGTTCTGTGAAGAGCAGACCATGGAGGCTGCGCTGGAGAACTATCTCTCGGCAGTCGCAAAATGCTTTACCGATAAGAGCACACCGTCGGGATGCTTTATCATCTGTACTTCATCCGTGCTGGCGGCGTCGTCGGAAGACATCGCCGCAACGATAAAAGCCCGACATGCGGTTCAGGAGCAAACGCTGGTGCGCTTCCTTGAAATACGCCAGCAAAAGGGTGAGATCCCGGCAGAGCGCAATATTCGCTGCCTGGCGAAATACCTGTGCTGCATCATTCAGGGGATGTCGGTCAGCGCCCGTGAGAACGCCAGCTATGAAGAGTTAATGCAGATTGTGAAAACGACGGTGATGTTGATGCCGCAGTTGAAGAAGATCTGATTATGGGGCGGCCTGTGGCCGCCTTATCTATACTCTAAATAATTCGAGTTGCAGGACAAAAAGACTTTCAGGTCTTTTTGAACAGCGTTTACGCTGGCCCCGGAGGGGCGAGGCTTGCCGAGTAACGCGGCAAAGCCGAGAATCCTCAGGAGCATAGCTAACTATGTGACTGAGGTGACAAATCGGTCTGGAACAGATTTGAACGCTGCTCACAGCGGCCCTTTAGGGTGAGGCTCAGGGATGAGCCGAATAACGGGTGCAGGCAACGCACCTGCAGCTTGAAGTATGACGAGTATATTAGCGAACGCGCCCTTTCGCCCAGTAGGCCATAAAGTTAATCGCCTCGTGCTCCACGCCGCGCTCGCCGATCAAATGGCGGCGTAGCAGCTTAACCACCGTCGACTCCGCCGCCACCCAGCCGTAAAACTCGTTACTGCCGGTAGTCGCCTTGTCCCATAGTAGCTCGTCTTCCGCCTCTTCCTGGACGACTTCATGATGGCCGCTTTCCGGCACCCTCGCCTGCATTTTTACTGCCTGAATCAGGCATTCACCGTGCGTCGCGGAGACGGTTTTGCGCGGCAGCCAGTTGATCTCAGCGAAGCCATAGGCGCTTAAGTCCACGCAGTCGCCCTCTTCCGGGACTTCAAAGAAAGCCTGCACCTTCGGAGGATGTGCCTGATGCGCGAGCATTTCCAGAATGCCGCGCGCGGCAGGCAGCGCGGTTTCATCGGCAACAATCAGCGCGTTACGCAGCCCGGCAGGCGGCGTCCACTCATAGCCACCGCTGTCTTCCGGATAAGCGGCGTTAGGCGCCACGATCTGAATCGCATCGCCGGGCACCGAATTGATCGCCCATGCAGAAGCCGGGCCTTCGGTGCCGTGGCTGACAAACTCCACCGTCACTTCCTGGCGGGCAGGATCGACATGGCGCAGCGTATAGGTGCGAATAATCGGGCGCTTCGCTTTCGGCATCCCCAGGGAAATTTGATACCACTGCCCTTCAGCGGGCAGCGACGGCGGCGTCCCGTCTTCGGACGGGAACAGCATTTTAATGCGCTGATCCGGTGAGTCACATTTCATCTGTGCTACCTCCGGCCCGCTAAACACCAGGCTCAATAGCGAAGGCGACACGGCCGTTTTCCGCGCCAGTTGAACGTTGAACAGACGGTAGCCCTGAACTCCAGCCATAACTTTTCCTTACGCTTAAATTGCAGAATGACGTGAACGGTGACGGCTGCGCCAGATAACGCCAGACACCACGGTAAATAACACGGCGGCTAAAAAGGCCACCATAATCAGCGCTGCCTCGGCCCCGGTTTTTGACACCAGCGGCACCAGCATCGCACAAAGCCCGTAGCCGAGCGTGTGGCTGGTAGCCACCCAGCCCGCCCCGGCTCCGTCGGCGAGTTTGTCGTTCAGCAGAAGCTGATACGCAGGCGTCGCCAGCGCGGCCCCGAACGACAGCACCGCACAGCCGAGGTAAAACAACCACAGCTGGAGAGAAATCATCATGGCCAGGCCACAAACCATCAGCGCTCCGGCGCTTAACAGCAGCGCCATCGGCGACAGGCGCTGCGGGCGGAGAACGCCAAACTGCGCGGAGAGCGAGGCCACCGCCGCCAGGCTAAGCAGCCACGCGACCTGGTGACTAATGGCCGCAGTATCCGTTGCAAACTGGCGGGCGAGCGCCGGAGAAAGCCCCAGCTGCATCAGGCTTACCGACGCGGACAGCAGTAAAGCGCAAAGCAAGTACGGCAGGCAGTCAGGGCGAAGGCGAGCGCTTTTGCGCTCGGCGGCAGGCTGCGGCGGCGTGCCCGGTAAACGCAACAGCATCACCAGGGCGAGCAATGGCGCGACCATCAACAGCCCCAGCGGGGCCAGTGGATGAATCGCCAGCATCCCGGCGGCGCAAAGCGGCCCGAACAGGCGGCCGCTGCTTAACCCGGAGCTTATCGTCGCCAGCGCGGCCATGCGTTTGCCTTCCCCCGCTCGCTGCAGCGCCCAGACCTGGCAGGCCGGGACCATTGCCGACACGGTCAGGCCGTAGATAATCCTCGCCACAATCAATATGCCCAGCCCGACGATGCCCGTTACGGTATTCGTTGCCAGCAACAGGCTGCCGAGCCCCAGCAGCATAAAGCTTGCGCCGTATCCCGCAAGCGCCCACAGCACCACGGGCTTGCTGCCCAGCCGCGCGATCTGTTTTCCCCACCACGGCGAGGACGGTAAGAACAGCATCGATCCCAGGGTCAGCAGCGCCGCCCAGACGGACAGGCTCAAATGTGTCTGCATCACCAGCACCGGGATCGCAACCAGCAGGCCATTTTGCCCGACGCCAAGCAGCCCGGCGCTCAGCGCAAGTGGCCAGCAGGAAAGGGATTTTTGCGGCGATTCCGCCAGTTCAAGAGATGTCACAATGTTGCTAATCCGTGGGGTTATTGTGCGTATTTGTAAAATTTATTTTATCTATTCTAACAATTGTTATTGATAATGAGAAACGTTATCGGCAGAATTCGCATTATCATAACGCGTGGAAACTGTTTGATGATGACTTTGCCAAATAAAACTCTGGCCTGGGATGTGGCCGCACAGTGCTTTCTGAATTCCCTTGTTCGCGAAACCAACGACTGGCAACTGACCGACAGCCAGCCCGCCGAACTCATTATCCCGCTGGGTGAACAACAGGCCCTCTACTTCAAAGTGGCCTATTTCTCCCCTACCCAGCATCACCGCTTTGAATTCCCGGCGCGCCTGGTCAATGCCACCGGCAGCCAGCCGGTTGACTTCGCTACTCTGTCCCAGTTGATTATCGATAAACTCCAGCACCAACAAATGCTGCCGGCCACCGGCTGTGAAGCGTTTTATCAGCGCGTAATGGAAAGCCATGCCCATACCCAACAGGCGATTGAAGCTCGCCATGACTGGAACGGGCTGCGCGAAAAAGCCCTGAACTTTGGTGAAGCCGAGCAGGCATTGCTGGTGGGACACGCCTTCCACCCGGCGCCGAAATCCCACGAACCGTTTAACCAGCAGGAAGCCGAACGCTACCTGCCTGATTTTGCTCCGCATTTCCCGCTGCGCTGGTTCGCGGTGGATAAGAGCCATCTGGCGGGTGAAAGCCTGCATCTCAATTTGCAGCAGCGCCTGACGCGCTTTGCCGCTGAAAATGCGCCGCAGCTGCTGAGCGAACTTAGCGACAATCAATGGCTGTTTCCGCTGCATCCCTGGCAGGCAGGCTATCTGCTGGAGCAGGAGTGGTGCCAGCAGCTGGTCGCCAAAGGACTGGTGAAAGATTTGGGCGAAGCCGGTGCTCCGTGGCTGCCAACCACCTCTTCACGCTCGCTCTACTGCGCCACCAGCCGCGACATGATCAAATTCTCTCTGAGCGTGCGCCTGACCAACTCCGTACGCACGCTGTCGGTAAAAGAAGTCAAACGCGGAATGCGCCTTGCACGCCTCGCGCAAACTGACCGCTGGCAGACGCTGCAGGCCCGCTTCCCAACCTTCCGCGTGATGCAGGAAGACGGCTGGGCCGGGCTGCGCTGCCTGCACGGCAATATCATGGAAGAAAGCCTGTTTGCCCTGCGTGAGAACCTGCTGGTTGATCAGCCGCAGAGCCAGACTAACGTGCTGGTCTCCCTGACGCAGTCTGCTCCAGACGGCGGTGATTCGCTGCTGGTTGCCGCGGTTAATCGCCTGAGCAGCCGCCTGGGAATTACGCCAAAGCAGGCCGCACACGCCTGGGTCGAGGCGTATTGCCAGCAGGTGCTGAAGCCGCTGTTTACCGCCGAAGCGGATTACGGCCTGGTTTTACTGGCTCACCAGCAAAACATTCTGGTGGCGATGCAGCAGGATCTGCCGGTCGGGCTTATCTACCGCGACTGCCAGGGCAGCGCCTTTATGCCGCATGCGACGGGCTGGCTAGACATGATTGGCGAAGCGCAGGCGGAGAACGTCTTCACCCGCGAACAGCTTCTGCGCTACTTCCCTTATTACCTGCTGGTGAACTCCACGTTCGCCGTGACCGCCGCGCTCGGCGCCGCGGGCCTGGATAGCGAAGTGAACCTGATGGGCCGTGTACGCAGCGCGCTCAGCGCCGTACGCGATGAGGTTACGCATAAAACCTGTCTCGACTACGTGCTGGCAAGCCCGCACTGGAACGTGAAGGGTAACTTCTTCTGCTACCTGCACGACCATAACGAAAACACCATCGTCGATCCTTCGGTGATTTATTTCGACTTTGTGAACCCGCTGCAGGCTCAGGAGGGCTGAATGTTTCAGGCATCTATTGTTCACGGCGGGCACGGGCTGCGCTGTGAAAAGCTCGATAAGCCTCTGAGTCTTGGCTGGGGCCAGGACGGCGGCGCGGTCTTGCACTGGCCGGGCGAACTGCCTGCAGGCTGGCTGCGTGACGCGCTGGATCAGATGTTTGTTGCCGCGCCGCAGCTTACTTCTATCGTGCTGCCTTATGCCGAATGGCGGGAAGAGCCGCAGGCGCTGGTACTGTTCGATTTGCTTAAAAGCGACATCGTTCACCGCGCGACCTTCTGGCAGCTGCCGCTGTGGCTGAGCGCTCCGGCTAATCAGGCTTCCGGTGAGATGGTGTTTGACGCTGAACGCGAAATCTATTTCCCGCTCCGCCCCGCTCGTCCGACGGGCGAGGTTTATCGCCGTTACGATCCGCGCGTTCGCAAAACGCTGAGCTTTCGGGTAGCAGATCCGACGCTCGACGCCGAACGTTTTACCCGTTGGATGAACGATCCGCGCGTGGACTATTTCTGGGAGCAAAGCGGCTCGCTGGAGGTACAAACCGCGTACCTGGCGCGCCAGCTTACCGGCAAACACGCTTTCCCGCTGATCGGCTGCTTCGACGACCAGCCGTTCAGCTACTTCGAAATTTACTGGGCGGCAGAAGACCGCATTGGCCGCCATTATGCCTGGCGGCCGTTCGATCGCGGCCTGCATCTGCTGGTTGGCGAGCAGCAGTGGCGCGGCGCGCACTATGTTCAAAGCTGGCTGCGCGGGCTGACCCACTACCTGCTGCTGGACGAGCCGCGCACGCAGCGTACCGTGCTGGAGCCGCGGGCTGATAATCAGCGCCTGTTCCGCCATCTGGAGCCTGCGGGCTACACGACGCTTAAGGAGTTTGATTTCCCGCACAAGCGTTCGCGCCTGGTCATGGCTGACCGCCACAACTTCTTTAGCAAGGTAGGTCTGTAATGAATCGCAAGGATTGGGATTTTGTGAACCGCCAGCTGGTGGCAAAAATGCTGGCTGAGCTGGAGTACGAGCAGGTTTTTCAGGCCGAATCGCTGGGCGAAAATCGCCACTGCATCAGCTTAGCCGGTGCAGAGTGGCATTTTAACGCCGAGCGCGGCATCTGGGGCTGGCTGTGGATTGATGCGCAGACGCTGCGCTGCGCCGACGAGCCCGTGTTAGCCCAAACGCTGCTAATGCAGCTCAAGCCGGTGCTGTCGATGAGCGACGCCACCGTGGCCGAGCATATGCAGGATCTGTACGCCACCCTGCTGGGCGACCTGCAGTTGCTGAACGCGCGCCGTGGCATGAGCGCAGAAAACCTTATCGATCTGGACGCGGACCGTCTGCAGTGCCTGCTCAGCGGTCACCCAAAATTTGCCTTTAACAAAGGGCGTCGCGGCTGGGGCAAAGAGGCACTGGAGCGCTATGCGCCGGAGTATGCCAATACCTTCCGCCTGCACTGGCTGGCGGTGAAGCGCGAGCATATGGTCTGGCGCTGCGACAGCGAGCTGGATATCCAGCAGCTCATCGCCGCGGCGATGGACGAGCAGGAGCTGGCCCGCTTTACGCAGGCGTGGCAGGCCAGCGGCCTGGATGACGGCTGGCTTCCGCTGCCGGTGCATCCGTGGCAGTGGCAGCAGAAAATCGCGCTCGATTTCGTCGCCGATCTCGCCGAAGGCAAAATGATTTCCCTGGGCGAATTTGGCGACCAGTGGCTGGCCCAGCAGTCGCTGCGCACGCTGACTAACGCCAGCCGCCAGGGCGGTTTAGACATCAAGCTGCCGCTGACGATTTATAACACTTCCTGCTATCGCGGCATTCCGGGCAAATACATTGCCGCCGGGCCGCTCGCCTCCCGCTGGCTGCAAAACGTGTTCACCACGGACAGCACGCTGGTGAAAACCGGGGCGGTTATCCTCGGCGAACCGGCTGCAGGCTACGTTTCTCATGCAGGCTACGCCGCGCTCGCTCAGGCCCCCTATCGCTACCAGGAGATGCTGGGCGTTATCTGGCGCGAGAACCCGAGCCGCTGGCTGAAGCCGGACGAAACGCCGATCCTGATGGCTACCCTGATGGAGTGCGACGAAAACAATCAGTCGCTGATTGGGGCGTATATCGCTCGCTCCGGCCTGGACGCGGAAACCTGGCTGACGCAGATGTTCCGCGTGGTGGTGGTGCCGCTGTACCACCTGCTCTGCCGCTACGGCGTGGCGCTGATTGCCCACGGACAAAATATTACGCTCGCCATGAAAGACGGCGTGCCGCAGCGCGTGCTGCTGAAGGATTTCCAGGGCGATATGCGTCTGGTGAAGGATGAGTTCCCGGAGATGGACTCCCTGCCTCAGGAAGTGCGGGACGTGACCGCCCGCCTGAGCGCCGACTACTTAATTCATGATTTGCAGACCGGCCATTTCGTGACGGTGCTGCGCTTTGTTTCGCCGCTCATGGCTCGCCTTGGCGTGCCGGAGAGACGCTTTTATCAGCTGCTGGCCGCAGTGTTGAGTGATTACATGCAGGAACACCCGCAAATGTCGGCGCGTTTTGCGCTTTTCTCACTCTTTAAGCCACAAATCATCCGCGTTGTGCTGAACCCGGTAAAACTGACCTGGCCTGACCAGGACGGAGGCAGCCGCATGCTGCCGAATTACCTCGAGGATCTGCAAAACCCGCTGTGGCTGGTAACCAGGGATTGAATTATGACAAACACTGTTGATTTTATTGGCGTAGGTATCGGCCCGTTTAACCTTAGCATTGCGGCACTGTCTCACGAAGCAGAGGGATTTAGCAGCCAGTTCTTTGACGGCCGCCCTGACTTTGCGTGGCATCCGGGCATGCTGGTGCCGGACTGCCATATGCAGACCATGTTCCTGAAAGATTTGGTCAGCGCCGTGGCCCCCACCAGCCCGTTCAGCTTTGTGAACTACCTGGTGAAGCGCAAAAAATTCTACCGTTTTCTGACCACCGAGCTGCGTACCGTCTCGCGCGATGAGTTTTCGGACTACCTGCGCTGGGCCGCAGAGGGCATGGATAACCTGAAGTTTAACCAGACGGTCGAACGCATTGATTTCGACGAGCAGCGCAAGCTGTTTGTGGTGCAGACCGGCCAGGGGGAAACGCTCGCGCGCAATATTTGCCTCGGCATTGGCAAGCAGCCTCACCTGCCGCCGTGCGTAAAAACCGCCACGCCGACCTGCTTCCACGCCAGCGAAATGAGCCTGCGCCTGCCGAATCTGAGCGGCAAACGTGTAACGGTTGTCGGCGGTGGGCAAAGCGGCGCGGACCTGTTCCTCAACGCGTTCCGCGGCGCGTGGGGCGAAGTTGCTGAGGTGAACTGGGTCTCACGTCGCAATAACTTTAACGCGCTGGATGAAGCCGCGTTCGCCAACGAATACTTCACCCCGGAATACGTCTCTGGCTTTGTGGGCCTGAATGAAGACGCGCGCCAGAAGATGCTCGATGAGCAGAAAATGACCTCCGACGGCATTACCGCCGACTCGTTGCTGACCATCTATCGCGAGCTTTATCACCGCTTTGAAGTGCTCGGCCAGCCACGCAATGCGCGCCTGCTGCCGAGCCGCTCGGTCACCGGCCTTGAAAGCCGCGGCCTGGGCTGGCAGCTGCTGTTGGAACATCACCTCGACGAGGGCTATGACACGCTGGACAGCGATGTGGTTATCTTCGCCACCGGCTACCGCCCAACGCTGCCGCAAATGCTTTCGCCGTTAATGCCACGCATGACGATGCTTGATGAGTGCAACTTCAAAGTGCGCGACGACTTTACGCTGGAGTGGAACGGCCCGGCCGGAAATAACATTTTTGCGGTCAACGCCAGCATGCAAACCCACGGGATTGCCGAGCCGCAGCTGAGCCTGATGGCGTGGCGCTCCGCCAAAATTCTGAATCGCGCGCTGGGGCGTGATTTGTTCGATCTCAGTACGCCGCCCGCGCTGATTCAATGGCGCAGCGGCAGCCGGGAAAAACCGCAGCACAGTGCTGCTTCCTTAACTCACTATTCCTCTAAATCATTCGAAATGCAGCCCGGCGCTAACTGAGCACATCCCCCGAAACGTAGGCCGCTACGGGACGGGGGATTGCCGTTAACACCGGGACAGATTGAAGGGTAACGAGGACACAGCATATTTGGGCCGATGTTTGTCAGCCCGTGTGAAGGAACAATGATGATAACCAAAAAGCATACGCTTTGGGCGCTCAACCCGTTACTGCTCGCCATGATGGCGCCAGCAGTGGCACAGCAAACCAGTGACGAGACGATGGTGGTTTCCGCCAACCGCAGCAACCGCACCGTCGCCGAAATGGCCCAAACCACCTGGGTGATCGAGAAATCCGAACTGGAGCAGCAGATCCAGGGCGGCAAAGAGTTTAAAGACGCGCTGGCCCAGCTGATCCCCGGCCTTGACGTCAGCAGCCAGAGCCGCACCAACTACGGTATGAACGTGCGTGGCCGCCCGCTGGTGGTGCTGGTTGACGGCGTGCGCCTCAACTCTTCCCGCACCGACAGCCGCCAGCTGGACTCTATCGATCCGTTCAACATCGATCATATTGAAGTCATTTCCGGCGCAACCGCCCTGTACGGCGGCGGCAGTACCGGCGGCCTTATCAATATCGTGACCAAAAAAGGCCAGAAGGATACCCAGGTAGAATTTGAGACCGGCATCAAGAGCGGCTTTAACAGCAGTAAAGATCACGACGAGCGCGTCGCCAGCGCTATTTCCGGCGGTAACGACCATATCTCTGGTCGCGCGTCGGTAGCCTACCAGAAATTTGGCGGCTGGTTTGACGGCAACGGCGATGCCACGCTGCTGGATAACACCCAGACCGGCCTGCAGTATTCCGACCGCCTTGACGTGATGGGCACCGGCACGCTGAACATTGATGAAAACCAGCAGCTGCAGCTCGTGACCCAATATTATAAAAGCAAGGGTGACGATGATTACGGCCTGAACCTCGGGAAAAACTTCTCCGCCATCAGCGGCTCCAGCAGCCCGTACGTTAGTAAAGGCCTGAATTCTGACCGCGTGCCGGGCACCGAGCGTCACCTGATCAGCATGCAGTACTCCAACAGTGATTTCCTCGGCCAGGAGCTGGTGGGCCAGGTTTACTATCGCGACGAGTCGCTGCTGTTCTATCCGTTCCCGACGGTGAATGCGAACAAGAAAGCGACCGCTTTTTCTTCTTCCCAGCAGGATACCAACCAGTACGGCGCGAAGCTGACGATGAACAGCAAGCCGCTCGACGGCTGGCAACTGACCTACGGCCTGGACGCCGACCACGAACGCTTTACCTCTAACCAGATGTTCTTCGATCTGGCGCAGGCCAGCGCCTCCGGCGGCCTGAACAATCAGAAGATTTATACCACCGGGCGTTACCCGTCGTATGACATCAGCAACCTGGCCGCCTTCCTGCAGTCCAGCTATGACATCAACGATATCTTTACCCTGAGCGGCGGCGTGCGCTACCAGTACACCGAGAATAAGATTGATGATTTCATCGGCTTCGCGCAGCAGCAGCAAATTGCGGCCGGTACGGCAAAATCTGCCGACGCTATCCCTGGCGGCTCCACCGACTACGATAACTTCCTGTTCAACGCCGGTTTGCTGATGCACATCACCGAGCGCCAGCAGGCCTGGCTGAACTTCTCCCAGGGCGTAGAGCTGCCGGATCCGGGTAAATACTACGGCCGCGGCACCTATGGCGCAGCGGTTAACGGCCATCTGCCGCTGACCAACAGCGTCAACGTAGACGCCAGCAAGCTGCAGGGCGTGAAGGTTGACTCCTACGAGCTGGGCTGGCGCTACACCGGCGACAACCTGCGCACGCAGATTGCAGCCTACTACTCGCTGTCTGATAAGAGCGTGCTGGCGAATAAGGACCTGACCATCAGCGTCGTGGACGACAAGCGTCGTATTTACGGCGTGGAAGGCGCAGTGGACTACTTTATTCCTGATACCAACTGGAGCACCGGCGCGAACTTTAACGTCCTGAAAACGGAATCTAAGGTTAACGGCAGCTGGCAGAAGTATGACGTGAAGGTGGCAAGCCCGTCGAAAGCGACCGCCTACATCGGCTGGGCGCCAGATCCGTGGAGCCTTCGCGTGCAGAGCACCACCTCCTTTAACGTGAGCGACGCGGCAGGCTACAGCGTAGACGGTTACACCACCGTCGACCTGCTCGGCAGCTACGATCTGCCGGTGGGTAAACTCAGCTTCAGCGTAGAAAACGTCTTTGACCGTGACTACACCACGGTCTGGGGCCAGCGTGCGCCTCTGTACTACAGCCCGGGCTATGGCCCTGCTTCGCTGTATGACTACAAAGGCCGTGGCCGCACCTTTGGCATGAACTACTCCGTTCTGTTCTAAGCTTCTCCCCTTGCCCGGCGCCTGCCGGGCAAGTTCACTCGCTTACCCTTCCTAACAGTTTATCCCTCGACCAGCGCCAAATAGTCTTTTAAAAATAAGGGATATTTAAGCCTCTCTTATGACCGGAGACGATATGAAAATTGGGTTTATTGGCGTGGGCAGCGTGATAGAAACAGCCTATATTCCGGCGATAGGCCGACTCTCTCGTAGCGATGTGGTTTGCTACGGCTTTGACCCAGCGCCGCGCTACCGTTCCGAAGCGATTACACTTTTACCGTCTTTATCGCAGCTATTAGCGCTGCCGCTGGATTTGGTGTTTATCACCACCTCGTCCCTCCAGCATTTGCCGATGCTGAAAAACGTGCTGCAACAAAGTACTCTGCCGATAGTGGTTGAAAAACCTGTCGCAGCGACGCTGCAGCAGCTTGATGAACTTGAAGCCCTACTAAGCGATCCGGTCGTTGCCGCCAGGGTACTTGCCCTGGACCACTGGATGATAAGAACCGATGCAGCGCGCTTTATTGAGCGCCCCGGAGATATCGACCGTATTGAAGGCTTTTTACTTGAGCCGAGCGGCTTTAACGCTGCCGGAGAGCCCATCGCGCTGAATTTTGCCACCGGCGAGCCCGATACCCGCGAGCTGCGTCACCCGGACGGCGTTATTGTGGACATTGGCACACACGTGCTGGCGATGATGCGGGAAACGCTGATCCAGGCCGGTGCTGACGAGTCGCTGGCGCTTGAATTGTTGCTGGCCAAAGACCGGCTCGACAACAGCATTTTGTCCGGAGACTTCACCACCGCAGAAGGCCAGGCGCTGCTGCGCGGAGAGATTGGCGGTATCCCCTGCGTGCTGCAGCTGAACAAATATGCCGGGCCCGCCGGCGGGCAAAAAGGCATCAATATCGTGCTGAAAGACGGCAGAGTGATTGCCGCCGACCGCCGTGGCGCAGAGGAAACGCTAACCGTAGACGGCGAACCCACGCTGGATATGAGCGGCCCGCTTTACGACCGCTGCCTGAGAGAGGTTATTTTTGGCGACGGGACGCTGTTTGAGCGATCGCCGCAGGCAATACCCGCATTAACCCGGCGCAGAATTCAGGAAGTCAGGGCGCTGCTCACGCTGCAACAAACGCTACGTGGCGAGCGCTAAAACAAAAAACCCGCCGGATGGCGGATTTTCTTTTGAGGCTGGATATCAGGCCTTGTTCAGAACAAGCTGGCCTTTGCTGTCCAGAGGGATCTGGGTGCCGGGGTCTTTATCCATGCGGATTTTGCCCTGCTGATCGCCGATTTTATAGGTGACATCATAGCCGAGCATTTTTTCTGACTTATCGTACACGGTCTTACAACGCTGCTGAGAGGTGGTATAGGTATCCCCCTCCTGCATCGCGCCCTGCACCTGGTTACCTGCATAACCGCCGCCCAGCGCACCGACAACCGTGGCAACATCTTTACCGCGACCACCGCCGAACTGATGACCCAGTACGCCACCGGCTACCGCGCCCAGTGCGGAACCCAGAATTCGGTTCTCATCCTGGACCGGTTTACGGTGCGTCACGGCCACATCTCGGCACTCCTGACGCGGTGTTTTTACCGTTTCCTTGATTGGCGTCGCAGACACCACCTGTGCATACTGGGGACCACGGTCAAACACATTCAAACTTGCGACCGCAGCCACGCCCAGCGCAGCGGCCACGCCAATACCAATACCCGCTAACATTGATTTATTCACAGGACATCCTCCTGACCTTGTTGTTAACCTAATTTTGCACTCAGGTGACAGGTTTAAGAAATCAGACTACGGACTAAAAGTGCGGGATCGTGTGGTGAGAAGGCGTGTTTAAGACAACTCTGAGCCGCAGGTTAGGAATATGCCGAGTTTTATGCTGGTTACCGGCAATAAAAAACCCGGCGCGGTGGCCTAATGCTTGTCAGTTAAGCTTTTGAAGGGGAAAGAGGCCAGTGATCTGTCAGCGTTTTTTTGTAAATTCTTGAGGAGAGTTGAAGTGATGGAACAGAACGACAGCAGCATCACCCAAATCGTGACGTCATTGATGTCATCAATGGACGTGCTCACGATGTGCTACTTTGCTCAGGAAAGCGGTGCGGTACCGCCGCTGGCATTTCAGGTCGATTTCCCAAGGCTTGAGATCGTGCTGAAGGGAGAAATCAGCGACGGGCCGTACCAGCTCAAAGCCCATGATTTGCTGTATGTACCCGCCGGAAGCTGGAACTGCCCGCAGTGGGATAAACCGGCCACCACCCTCAGCATTTTATTCGGCAAGCAGCAGCTGGGCTTCAGCGTGCAGCGCTGGGATGGGGATGAGTTGCAGAATGTGATGAAACAGCACGTGGCCCGCCGTGGCCCGCGCGTGGGCTCTTTTTTATTACAGGCACTGAATGAGATCCGCATGCAGCCGCAGGATAACAACACCGCGCGGATGATTGTGATAAGCCTGCTAAGCCACTGCGCCGACCTGCTAAACAGCCAGATCCAGACCGCTTCGCGCAGCCAGGCATTGTTCGAAGCTATCCGCGATCATATTGATGCGAACTATGCCGACGCCCTCACTCGGTACTCGGTGGCGCACGCGTTTTACATTTCGCCTAATTATCTCTCGCACCTGTTTAATAAAAGCGGCGCCTTAGGCTTTAACGAATATCTTAACCACACCCGGCTCGAAAAAGCCAAAGCGCTGCTCAAGGGATATGATCTGAAAGTGAAGGAAGTGGCGCACGCCTGCGGCTTCACCGACAGCAACTATTTCTGTCGGCTGTTTCGCAAGAATACCGACCGCTCACCGTCCGAATACCGACGGCAGTACCACAGCCAGCTGCTGACTAAAGAGTGATATGGGTGTGCTGAGGGGCCGAAAGCAGTTTGCGCACGGCGCTCATCACCTTTTGCGGCTCGCGTAAAAAAGTATTAATGCCTGAGCGAACATAGCGCGCGTCGCTAAAACGCGCTTCGCCGCTCAGGTCGATATCGGCGATCAGCAGCACAACGTCAGCGCGCTCGATCTCATCCCTACTTAGCGCGTTTTCAATGCCCAGCGCGCCCTGAGTTTCAATTTTGACGATCCATTTTTCCTGCTGGCACAGTTTCTCCAGCCGCTCTGCCGCCATGTAGGTATGGGCCACGCCGCTCACGCAGGCGGTGACCGCCACCAGAAATCTTCCGCCAGTTCCCCTCATCTTAACCTCCCACTGTTACCTGAAAACCCGCAGCTTCTGCCCGCACGCGCACGCGGGCAATCTCTTCGGCCGTTGGCGGTAGGCAGGCTTTCATCGTCCATTCGCCGCCCAGCAGTCGGTATTTTGGTTCACCATACTGATGAAAGGGAAGCAAATGCAGCTCCCGGAGGCCCGTCGGGGCTAAAAAAACCAACACCCGTCGCACATTTTCGTCTTCCAGGGTAAACCCCGGGATCAGCGGAAGCCGCGGAATGACCCTGATCCCTTCGCTCACCAGCGCTAAAAAATTCTCCAGCACCCGCAGCTGATTCATTTTCACCACCGCCTGAGCGCTCACGGGATCCATTATCTTTAAATCGAAGAGCACCTCATCGCACTGCTGAGCCAGCGGCAGCAGGCGGCTCAATGGCGCATCGCCTGCGGTCTCGATGGCGGTATGCACCCCCACCTTGCGCAGGCGCCTGAGAAAGCGGGTCGCGAACCCCGCCTGCATTAACACTTCACCGCCCGAGAGCGTAACGCCGCCGCTCGATGTGCGATAAAAAATCTCGTCTTTTAGCACCTCACGCTCAAGCTCCTCCAGCGTGATATCCCTGCCAATGCGCTCAAATGCCCCCGAGGGGCACTCGTCCGCATCGCGCAGGCAGGGAGCACAATGCAGGCATTTACTCTCGCGCCGGACGGTTTCAATACCGGGCGAAAGGGACTCCGGATTGGCGCACCACGGGCAGCGATGTGGGCAGCCTTTGAAAAAAACCACCGTGCGGATCCCATGACCGTCGTTCAGGGAGTAACGCTGAATATTGAAAATGCGCGCCATATCAGCGCGCATCTCCAGCACCTCACAGCTGATGCGCGGTGCGGCGGATAATGTCATCCTGAATCTCCTTCGACAGCTCCACGAAGAACGCGCTGTACCCAGCCACACGCACCACCAGCCCGGCGAAGTCCTGTGGCCGCCCCTGCGCTTCACGCAGAGTATCGGCATTCACCACGTTGAACTGGACGTGCTGTAATTTCAGACTGGTGAAAGCCCGCAGGAAATCGGCCAGCTTATTCAGCCCGGCATCGCCCTCCAGCGTCGCGGGCGTGAATTTGACGTTCAGCAGCGTACCGTTTGATAACAGCGTGTTATCCAGCTTGCTCACGGATTTCAGCACGGCGGTTGGCCCCTGCATATCCTGCCCGAGCATCGGCGACAGCCCGCCGTCGGCCAGCTGCTCGCCCGCATAGCGCCCGTCTGGCGTTGCGCCCACCACCGCGCCCAGCGGCACATGCGCGGAGACCGTGTAAGAGCCAGGCGTAAACTGCCCACCGCGCGGATTGCGGTACTTTTCTACCTCTTTGCAGTAATAACGCAGCAGATCGGCACTGATGTTGTCCACTTCATCGATATCGTTGCCGTATTTCTCAAAGCGGTTGATCAGCCTCGCGCGAATTTTCACCCCTTCCGGCGTGGCAAAGTTCGCTTTCAGCACCGACAGCAGTTCGTCGAAACTCACTCTTTTCTGCTCAAACACCATGCCTTTCAGAGCGTGGAGAGAGTCGCTGAGGTTGGCAATGCCGATCCCCTGAACGCCCGAGAAGTTGTAGCGAGCGCCACCCTCGGTGATGTCTTTGCCCTTTGCCAGACAATCGCTGATGAACGACGACAGCAGCGGCACCGGAGCCCAGTCGCGGTGGCCGATATCGCAAATGTTGCTGCCCTCCGCCATCAGTGAAATGAAATGGCGGGTTTTCAGCCGAATGGCTTCCAGCAGGGTTTCCCAGCTGATGTCCGCGTTGCCTTCGTTTTCCAGCAACACGATTTCCATCACTTTCAGCAGGTTGAACATCGCGATGTCGTGAAGCCCGTAGGTTTTGCCGGGGACTGAAAGCTCCACGCAGCCCACCACCGCATAATCACGGGCATCTTCAAGCGTTACGCCGCGGTTCAGGAACGCTGGCACGATCACCTCATCGTTAAAAATCTGCGGAATACCGGTGCCCAGCCGAATGGTTTCTGCGGTTTTGCGTAAGAACGGACCGTCAGTCATCTCATTCACGCGTACGCCAAGGTTAGGCTGCGGCAGGCGGACATTCTGATAGGCATCCAGGCACAGGAACGAAAGGATGTTTACCGCGCTGCGCCCGTTTTCGGTCTGGCCGCCGAGCAGGGCGGTATAGCCGGTCGGGAAGCCCGCGAAATAGCGCGCACTGCTGGTTGAGCGCAGCAGCACCACGTCGTTGCACTTCACCCACAGAGATTCGAGCATTTCACGCAGGAAAGCCAGATCCTCCCCCTGGCTCAGCGAGGCTTGATAGAAAGGGAGCATGTACTGGTCAAAGCGGCCGATCGACAGCGAGCTGGCATTCGACTCGTACTGCAAAATCACATTCATGTACCAGAACAGCTGGCACGCCTGCCAGAAGGTCCTCGGCCTGTGCTCTGCGTTGTGGCGTGAAATGTCGGCCATCTGGCGCAGCTCCTGCGCCCGCTGCGCGTTGTCACACTGAAGCGCCAGCGCATCGGCGAGCGTGGCATAGCGCAGAATATGGCGCTGTGAAGCTTTCAGCAGCAGCAGCGCGGCGGCATAAAAGTCGTTATCCGGCTCGCGCTGGCAGAGTGTTTGCAGCTCGCTCACCTGCGCTCCCAGTCCATTTTCCAGCAGGCGCGGGTAATCAATGATGATGTGTCCCTGCCCTTTATCGGTCTGGTTCACGCTGAAAATTTGCGTCGCCACTGCCGCCTTCACCTCATCCGCCATTCTGGCATTGATGAAGTCCTTCATCGAACGCTTTTCCCAGTAGGGAAACAGTTTTTCGCGATAGATCCGCTTGTCCTCATCGCTGATAACAAACTTGTCCTGCGGGCGGGTGGCGAACTGGTCCAGCTCCTTCAGCAGCCAGTACGGATCCATTTCCGGCGACATAATCCCGGCGCGCGGCTGCACGGTGCGGTTACCGGCAATCAGCTCCTCATCACGGATCGCGATCGCCACCTTATCCAGAATATGCGCCGTCGCTTTGGCTCTGCGCAGGATCACCGGCTCGCCTTCCGTCAGCCGGTGGCTTTCGGTATAGAGCAGCGCGCGCTCGAGAGAAATTTCACGGGGTCTGGCAAACAGGGCGTCTTTCAGGCGTTGAATGCGATTCGTCATGGGGCACTCCTTCAATCAGTTAAGGCTGCCCGCCCCGAACGGAGCGGGCCCGGGCGCTAGGCGGTTTGCGTCAGGTGGGCTTCAATCTTGTTCATGATGGCGTCGGCACGCTTCACCGCGTCGCTGATGTTGACGCGGACAATGGTTTTACCCTGGAAACGCTCTTCAAATTTGATGCCGATATCCTTCGTGAGGATAACCATATCGGCCGCGGCCACCTCTTCCGCCGTCAGGGTATTTTCCTGGCCGATCGAGCCCTGAGTTTCCACTTTCACCTGCCAGCCTTTGGCTTTTGCCGCGGCCTCCAGCGCTTCGGCGGCCATGTAGGTATGAGCGACGCCGGACGGACAGGCGGTTACTGCGATAATTGAAATCATGATCATTCCCTCTTAGTTAATCTCGAAATCCAGCTCCAGGTCGTCTTCTTTCTCAACGACCGGTTTATTCCGCGCCAGGCTTTTCAGTACGTTGACGCTCACGGCGGTGACGACGGCCCCCACCGCAACGGCGGCAATATACCCCAGCTTGCCCTCGACAACCGGCAGGACAATCAGCCCCCCCCAGCCCGCATAACACTGCGCGCCGACAACCGCGGCGGTCACCGCGCCGCAGGCTGAGCCCAGCATGATGGAGGGGATTACGCGCAGCGGATCGGCAGCGGCAAACGGGATAGCCCCTTCGGTCACCCCTACGCAGCCCATCACCAGCGCCGCTTTTCCGGCTTCCCGCTCTTCCGCGCTAAAGTTGTTGCGCTTCATCAGCGTTGCCAGGCCCAGCCCTAGCGGCGGCACGCAAATCGCCACCGCGGCAATCGCCACGACTGAATACACCCCCTGCGCCACGCAGATAAGCATGAACGCGTAGGCCACCTTGTTCACCGGGCCGCCCATGTCGAACGCCAGCATCAGTCCCACCACAATCGCCAGCAGCACGATGCTGCCCTGCTGCATCCCCTGCAGCCAGTTGGTAAGGCTGTGCGTCAGCGCCCCCACCGGCTCACCAAGGCCCCACATCATGATCCCGGCGGTAATAAAGGTGCCGATAATCGGGATCACAAATATAGGCATCACCGAGCGCAGCACCTTCGGCACCGGAATGCGCTTGAGATAGAAAACGACGATCCCGCCGATAATCCCGGCGACGATCGCCCCGAAGAACCCTGCGCCAAAGCCGTTACCGACCCAGGCACCAATGGCGCAGGGCGCCAGCGCGGAACGTTCGGCGATGGAGTAGCCGATATAGGCTGCGAGGAAAGGCACCATCAGGGTCAGCCCCGCCACGCCAATATCAAACAGCTTTTTCAGGTTGGGATCTGTTGCGGCGTCGGGCACAGCGCCCTTGCCGTAAAGCATGACGGATACCGCGAGCAAAATGCCTCCGGCGACCACAAACGGGATCATATGCGACACGCCGGTCATCAAGTGCTGACGGGTATTTTTGAGGATCTGCACCAACTCTTTCATTTGCTGCTCCCGGGACACAGGCCCATATTCATAAGGTTATTGAGGCCACAATAGGCAATCGGCAGCGCAACAGACAGTGGACAAAAAGGCCATTTACTGGACTTTTGTAATATCCGATGAAAAATGCGATCGCTCTCAAAGAGTTGGTCATTTCGCTAACGAACGCGTATTTGCTGCAACCTGTGAGGCACATCGCATTTCGACGGGGATATTACATTTATCTAGTTTTTAACAGTTTTGTCAGATAGCCCCTCCCCTTTTCCCCGCTCTATGCTATCGCCAGACCCTATTTGAATTGAGGAGAACGGCCATGGCCCAGGTTGTGGAATTTATCTGTACCTTGCCCAACGGTGTGCACGCCCGCCCGGCAAGCCTAGTGGAAACGCTGTGCAATACTTTCTCATCGGCGATTGAGTGGCACAATTTGCGCAGCGGCCGCAGGGGCAATGCCCGCAGCGCGCTGGCGATTATTGGCACCGACACCCTCACCGGCGACGCCTGCGAGCTGCGGATCGAAGGGCCGGACGAAGCCAGCGCTCACCAGAAACTCAGCGCCTGGTTTCAGCAGGAGTTCCCGCACTGTGATGCGCCGCTTGAGCACGCCAGCGAGCAGGAGATGGATGCGCTGCCGGCATCGTTAACTCATCTGAACCCGACGCTGATCCGCGGCCGCGCAGTGTGCAGCGGAAGCGCGGGTGGCACGCTGACGGCAATCACCGCGCTGAACCTCAGTACGCTCAGGGATTTGCCGACGGCCACCTCGCAGGAGGAGGAGCGGGTCGCGCTGGATAACGGCCTGATCCTGCTGGCGAAAACGCTGTCGCTGCGCCAGCTCGACAGCGACAGCACCACCAGTGCCATCCTCGACGCTCACCGCTCGCTGGTCACCGACACTAGCCTGCGCCAGCATCTGCTTGAGGGCATCATGGAGGGTTTGAGCTGCGCCGAAGCTATTGTCCGCAGCGCTCAGCACTTCAGCGACACCTTCGCGCAGTCCGCCAGTCGCTATTTGCAGGAGCGCGTGCTGGACGTCACCGACGTCTGCTATCAGCTGCTTCAGCAGATTTACGGTGAGGCGCGCTTCCCGGCTCCGGGTCAGCTGACCCGGCCCTCCATCTGCATGGCCGACGAGCTGACGCCGGGCCAGTTTCTCGAACTCGATAAAACCCTGCTGAAGGGTTTGATTCTGCAAAGCGGCGGCACGACGTCGCATACGGTGATCCTCGCCCGCTCTTTCAATATTCCCACGCTGGTCGGTGTGGATATTTCGGCACTTTCCCGCTGGCAGCATCAGCCCGTCTGGCTCGATGGCAACACCGGCTCGGTGGTTGCCGAACCGACGCAGGCCATCAACCGCTACTATCAACAGGAAGCCCGCGTGCAGGCCGCGCTGCGTGAGCAGCAGAGCGTGTGGCTGGAAAGAGAGGCCAGAAGCGCCGACGGCATCCGCCTGGAAGTGGCCGCCAACATCGCCCATGCCGTTGAAGCGCAGGCGGCCTTCGGCAACGGGGCCGAAGCGGTCGGCCTGTTCCGCACCGAAATGCTCTACATGGACCGCGCTTCCGCGCCTACGGAAGATGAGCTCTACAACCTGTTCTGCCAGGCGCTGGCGTCCGCAACCGGACGCAGCATTATCGTGCGCACCATGGACATCGGCGGCGACAAGCCGGTGGACTACCTGAATATTCCGGCCGAAAACAACCCGTTCCTCGGCTATCGCGCGGTGCGTATTTATGAAGAGTACGCGGCGCTGTTTACCACCCAGCTGCGGTCGATCCTGCGGGCTTCCGCCCACGGCAAACTGAAGATCATGATCCCGATGATCTCCTCGATGGAGGAGATCCTGTGGGTGAAAGAGAAACTCGCCGAAGCCAAACAGCAGCTGCGGGCCGCCCAGATCCCGTTTGATGAAAAAATCCCGCTCGGCATCATGCTCGAAGTGCCGTCGGTGATGTTCATCATCGACCAGTGCTGCGAAGAGATCGACTTCTTCAGCATCGGCAGCAACGACCTGACCCAGTATCTGCTGGCGGTCGATCGCGATAACGCCAAAGTGACGCGCCACTACAACAGCCTGAACCCTGCGTTTCTCCGCGCGCTGGATTTTGCGGTCCAGGCCGTACACCGCCAGGGGAAATGGATTGGCCTGTGCGGCGAGCTGGGTGCGAAAGGCTCAGTGCTGCCGCTGCTGGTTGGGCTTGGTCTCGATGAGATCAGCATGGGCGCGCCCGCGATCCCCTCGACAAAAGCACGCCTCGCGCAGCTCGACAGCCGCGCCTGTCGTCAGTTGCTCAATCAGGCCATGGCCTGCCGCACCTCGCTGGAAGTGGAGCACCTGCTGGCGCAGTTCCGCATGACCCAGCAGGACGCGCCGCTGATCGCCACCCGCTGCATCTCGCTGGATAACGACTGGCAGAGCAAAGAAGAGGTGCTTAAAGGCATGACCGACAACCTGCTGCTGGCCGGGCGCTGCCGCTATCCCCGCAGGCTGGAAGCCGATCTCTGGGCCCGCGAAGCCGTCTTTTCGACCGGCCTCGGCTTCAGCTTCGCCATTCCGCACAGCAAATCGGAGCACATCGAACAATCCACCATCAGCATGGCGCGCCTGCCAAAGCCGGTTCAGTGGGGCGAAGAAGAAGCGCAGTTCATCATCATGCTGACGCTAAATAAACACGCCGCGGGCGATCGGCATATGCGCATCTTCTCGCGCCTCGCCCGCCGCATCATGCATCAGGAATTTCGCCACGCCCTGGTGAGCGCGGCTTCGCCAGAAGCAATCGCCAGCCTGCTGCAACACGAATTGGAACTCTGACCTGAGGAACCCCCATGGAACTGTATCTCGATACCGCAAACGTCACTGAAGTCCGTCGCCTGGCCCGTATTTATCCGATTGCAGGCGTCACCACTAACCCGAGCATTATCGCCGCCGGGAAAACGCCGCTGTGGGAAGTGCTCCCGCAGCTGCAGGAGGCCATCGGCCCTCAGGGCAGGCTTTTTGCCCAGACGATAAGCCGCCAGGCGGAAGGCATGGTGGCCGAAGCGAAGCGTCTGGCGAATCGGCTGCCCGACATCGTGGTCAAAATTCCGGTGACGGCCGAAGGGCTGGCAGCGATTAAGGTTTTAAAGAGTGAAGGTATTCCGACCCTCGGCACCGCGGTGTACAGCGCCTCGCAGGGCTTGCTCGCCGCGCTGGCGGGCGCGGAGTACGTCGCACCTTACGTCAACCGTGTCGATGCGCAGGGCGGTGACGGGATTCAGACCGTGCGTGAGCTGCAGGCCCTGCTGGATCTTCACGCCCCGCAAAGCAAGGTGCTGGCCGCCAGCTTTAAAACACCGCGCCAGGCACTGGACTGCCTGCTCGTCGGCTGCAAAGCGATCACCCTTCCCTTAGACGTAGCGCAACAAATGCTCGGCACGCCCGCAGTTGAGTCAGCTATTGAGAAGTTTGAGCTGGACTGGGAAAACGCCTTTGGCAATCTCAACCTATAAGGAGTGATGTACGGACCGGATCATTCAATCGTCAGGCAAATGCTCGCAAAATGAAATCAACAACTTACGTGAGATCGCCGTGAGCGCAAAATATCAGGCGGTGATGCTGGTTGCCGATAAATACGGCCAGCAGTGTTTACTGCGCTGGGAATAAGACAAAAGGCCCTCATTGAGGTAATGCCGATCGGTTAACGATCAATTCACCGATCCGGTGGCTGTGTAAGAATCCGTAGTCTCTCCAGGGATTACGGATTTCTTATGTTACTCAGCCAGGCTCTCGACGCCGTTCATAAATTTTCCCCACACGAATTTGTTGCGCTTGCAGACCTGCTTTCACCTGAACTGATTAATGAATGTCTGGCGGATGCAGGCGTCGTCACGTTGCGTAAACGCCGTCTTTCCATGGAAATGATGGTATGGGCTATCACCGGAATGGTGCTGTTTCGTTCTCATTCCATGAGTCAGATCGTGTCCCACATGGATATCCTGTTGCCCGGTCATCGATCTTTTGTCGCCCCGAGTGCCGTCGTTCAGGCTCGCCAGCGGCTCGGGGAGAATATCCTCCGACTGATGAGAGCGGTTAAAAAGAGGCCGCAACGCTATGCGCTGCGGCCTCATTCAAAAGCTTTACTGGCAAGCACCCGGCGCGGTGGCCGGGTTTCAGGAGAGAGAAAACTCAGTGCAGCTTCAGGCGCGGACGGATCACGCGGTTAATGCTGCCCACCAGCATCATCAGGCCGGTTTTGAAGTAGCCGTGCAGCGCAATCTGGTGCATACGGTACAGGGAGATGTACACGAAGCGGGCGATGCGGCCTTCTACCATCATCGATCCGCGCATCAGGTTACCCATCAGGCTGCCGACGGTGGAGAATTTGGACAGCGAAACCAGTGAGCCGTGATCTTTGTAGCTGTAAGCTTTGAGCGGCTGGCCCTTCATCTGCGCAAGGATGTTGGTCAACGCGCGGGAAGCCATCTGGTGTGCGGCCTGAGCACGTGGAGGCACAAAACCACCTTCCGGGCGAGCGCAGGAAGCGCAGTCGCCGATAGCGTAGATATCCGGGTCGCGCGTGGTCTGCAGCGTCGGCTCAACCACCAGCTGGTTGATGCGGTTAGTCTCAAGGCCGCCGATGTCTTTCATAAAGTCCGGCGCTTTGATGCCCGCCGCCCAGACCATCAGGTCAGCTTCGATAAACTCACCGTCTTTGGTGTTCAGGCCATGCGCTTCGGCGCTGGTGACCATTGTTTGGGTCAACACGCGAACGCCAAGCTTGGTCAGTTCGCTGTGTGCCGCGGCGGAAATGCGCGGCGGCAGCGCAGGCAGAATACGCTCGCCGGCTTCGACCAGCGTGACGTTCAGCGCTTCGTTGGTCAGCCCTTTGTAGCCGTAGCTGTGCAGCTGCTTAACGGCGTTATGCAGCTCAGCGGACAGCTCAACCCCCGTCGCCCCACCGCCGACGATGGCGATGTTAACCTTGCCGCTCGCGCCGAGGTTCGAGGAGTACTTCAGGAACAGGTTCAGCATCTCTGAATGGAAACGACGCGCCTGATGCGGGTTGTCGAGGAAGATGCAGTTTTCTTTTACGCCCGGGGTATTGAAGTCGTTGGAGGTACTCCCCAGCGCCATCACCAGCGTGTCGTAAGGCAGCTTGCGCTCAGGCACCAGCAGCTCGCCTTTCTCATCGCGCAGCTCGGCGATAGTCAGCGTTTTGCTTTCACGGTTAATGTCCACCACGGAGCCCAGCTGGAACTGGAAGTGGTGATTACGCGCGTGCGCCAGGTAGCTCAGCGCATCTACGCCTTCATCCAGCGAACCGGTAGCCACTTCGTGCAGCAGCGGCTTCCACAGATGGCTGTGGTTACGATCCACCAGAGTGATTTTGGCTTTTTTACCGCGTCCCAGTTTTTTACCCAGCTGAGTCGCAAGCTCCAGACCACCCGCTCCACCGCCGACAATCACTATTTTTTTCAATGGCGTAGTCAACTTGACCCCCTAAAATATTAACCAATTGTTAACTAAAAGTTATCTAAATAGCCTTTAATTAACAAAGGGTTACTGCACCTTTAACGCTAAACTTTATCGAGAATAACATGAAGGGTGCATTGGTCATACCAAAATTGATATACATCAATTTTTATGCCGAAAAGATAAACAAAAGGCCAGCACGAAGCTGGCCATGACATTTTCCCTAAATAATTCGAGTTGCAGGACGGCGGCAAAGCCGGGCCCCCCCAGTCACATAGCTAACTATGTGACTGGGGTGACAAATCTGTCTGGAACAGATTTGAACGCTGCTCACAGCGGCCCTTTAGGGTGAGGCTCAGGGATGAGCCGAATAACAGGTGCAGCCAACACACCTGCAGCTTGAAGTATGACGGGAAAAATTAGCCCAGGGTTTTAAAGGCCTTAATGCGCTGTAAATGCGGGGAGATATTTTTGAATTTATGCGTCTGCTGATCGTCCCAGACTATCTCATAGTAGTGGTGCAGCGCTTCAGCCGTACGCCGGTTATCCAGCGCTTCGTCGTTGCGTGAGAGAATGGCCAGGCAGCGATCTCGGTTCTTCTCACGGAAGTTTTGCACGCACTTCGTCGTGATATCGGCGTACTCTTCCGGTCTGTCAATCTTACCCTCCATGTTTTCATGGGGGTAAAGGTTCGGATTGAAGATGACCTGCCGTATATCGCAAAGAAAACCGATGCGTTCGGCCCAGAACCCGCCCAAACCCACGCCGCAAATCAGCGGCCGCTCGTCGTCGGTAAGCTGCTGCATCTTATCGACTTCTTTCAGCAGATGCTGCATGTCGTGCTTCGGGTGCAGCGTGCTGTAGCTGATAAGCCGCACGTCGGGATCGATAAACTGAAGTTGCAGCACTTTTTCATGGTTACCGGGACTGTTTGAGTCAAAACCGTGTAAATAGATAATCATTGCATCCTCACCACGCGAAACCGGGCCTCCAGGCCCGAATATTAGACGCCCGCCTTCTGGGCCTGCCACTGCTCGTGCAGCGCTTCCAGCTGCTGGTTCACCTGCTTCCAGCGCGCCGATGAACGCAGCGCCTGGCGGGTAAATGAACCCTGATGATACAAACCTGTAACACGCTCTGCTTTGACCGGAGACAGGTTATCCAGCACGCTCACGGCCCCTTTACGATTATTGCAGACAAGGATCATATCGCAACCTGCGTCCAGCGATGCCTGCCCACGCTCGGCGTAGCTGCCCATGATGGCCGCGCCTTCCATCGACAGATCGTCAGAGAAGATTACGCCGTTAAAGCCCAGCTCACCGCGCAGTACCGTTTTTAGCCAATACTCTGAGCCGCTCGCCGGGCGCGGGTCAACTTCATCGTAGATGACGTGGGCTGGCATAATGGCATCCAGCTTGTTCTCGCTAATCAGCGAGGCGAAAATGCGCATATCATGTTCGCGAATTTCCGCTTTAGACCGTGGATCGTGCGGCGTTTCTTTGTGGGAATCGGCAGTGACTGCCCCATGCCCCGGGAAGTGTTTGCCGGTGGTTTTCATGCCTGCGGCATGCATTCCGTCGATAAAACGGGTCGCCATCGCCAGCGCCTTCACCGGATCTTCATGGTAAGAGCGCTCGCCAATGGCCGCGCTGATATGCCCGATATCCAGCACCGGCGCAAAACTGATGTCGATATCCATGGCAATCATTTCGCTTGCCATCAGCCAACCGGCCTCTTCCGCCAGCTTACCGCCCTCTTCCAGGCCGTGGAGCGCCGCGAAAGATTGTGCCGCGGGCAGACGAGTAAACCCTTCACGGAAACGCTGTACTCGACCGCCTTCCTGGTCGACGGCCACAACAAGACGATTACGCGAAGCTTCGCGGATCTGGCGAACCAGCTCGCGTAGCTGCTCCGGATCGTGGTAATTACGGGTAAACAGAATTAAACCGCCGACCAGCGGGTGCTGCAAAATTTCACGCTCTTCAGCATCCAGCTCAAAGCCGGCCACATCCAACATTACTGGGCCCACAATATTCTCTCCTGATGTTTCATCGCCCGCAGTGCGCACCACGCGTCGTCTGCCAGCGTAATAAAGTGTTGCTCCCCGGTTTGCTGCCAGCGGCATTCGTACCAGGACGCCATTAATAGCGTTATCCAGGGCTCCCAGCGCGAAACCTGGCGACGAAGCGCCTCAACGCAGAGCGATGCCTGAGTGGCATAGTGCACCAGTAACGCTTCGCTATCGACGGTATTCGCGGCCTGCACCGCGGCCAGCTCCAGCGCAATATCGCCGTCTCCGGCATATTCCCAGTCGATAAGCCCCAGCCGCTCGCCCTGCCGCACCAGATTTCCCGCATGAACATCCATATGCAAGGGCGCAAGCCGGATGGGATGAGGCTCTTTACGCCGTTTCAGGCGCTTTAATTCACGTAGCCAGCTTAGGGTTCGCCTTTTCGGGTCGCTTTCCTGCCAGTAGAAATCAAGCAGCGGCGCCAGGCTTATCCTCCAGCCAAAGAGCGGCTGCCGATGAAGATAATACAATAAGCCCGTTAATTCAGTGAGCGAAGCCAGATGGGGGGATACTTCGCCCTCCAGCCAGTGGGTCAGCAGCCAACCTTCTGCCAGGCAAAAAGGCGCGGGGGCAATGCCAGCGGGTAGCCGCTTAAGCGCACGATAGTGTCGCTGTAGGGAGAGCCCGGGCAGACGCTGTGCGGGAAGTTTTCTCGCCGCAAAGCTCCCTTCCTCAGTGACGACCCGATAACTTGTCCCGCTAAGTCCTTCGAGAGCGGAAAAACAACCGGCGGCCTGAGCCGCCGGAAGGTATCGAGCCACCACAGCATCGAGCGATGCTTTAGTTGGCTTGCTGAACAGCACCGCTACCCGACCAGATAATTTCGCCGGTTTGCACCAGCATCAGCTGCATTTTCAGCGTTGGCGTGTTGACGTTGCCGCTGGCGTTGGTATAGAGCACGTACTGCGCACCGGTATTTCGTGCGATGCCGATGGCTTTGCTGCGTGAGCCTAAGCTGTCTTGCGGAGAAAGGCCAAGCTGCTGCTTCGCCATTGAGAGCTGCTGAGCAGACACCAGGGTGAACTTGTTATTGTTCGCCAGCGCCCCGCGCAAAGCCTCCGTCGCGCTGCTGGTTTGCAGGCTGCCGTTGGTGCGGTTGTTGACGCTGTCCACCAGCAACACGCTACCCGGCGTGACGCCGTCCGCCTGCAGCATTTTACCGACCATCGGCTGCATGGCACCGTTCCAGTCGTAGGCGCGTACCTTTGGCTGAGCTGGAATAGTCGGCTGCGGTTGCTCAACAGGCCCTGGCTGCGTTGGCACTGTCGGCTCTGGCTGAGCGGGTTGCTCTACGCCGGGTTTAGCCTCTTCTACCGGGGCTGGCTGTTCGCCACGATGAATACACCCGGTCAGTATCAGCGCCACCGCGGTGACGGCCAGATAACGATGAAGTCCCCTAATCAAAATTCGCTCCTTACAGAGAGAGAAAGACGTACTTTTTTAGCCCCCGGCCAGGCTGCCGTAGAGTCAATGCGCTGCGTAGACTGTGCCGGGAGGGTAACGGTACGCACTTTTTCAAGCGGGTGGATTTCCAGCCCTTTTGCGTCGTACCAGTAAAAACGATAGTACAACGTGACCGGTTTGCGCTGCTCATTATACAGCGAAGACTCGGCCACCGTGGCACCGTTCCGCTGAGAGATATCCGGTTTTTCAGCGCTAATCCCGGCAGCCAGTACCGCGGCTTCCATCACCAACGTTTGGTCATTGTTCACCGGAATGGCCGGACGAGAATTACAGCCCGCCACCATTAGTATCGCTAACAGACACAGGAAAAAGCGCGACATTGGATCAGTCCTTATGCGCCAGCATTGGGCCGAGTGGCCGACCGCCCAGCAGGTGCATATGAATATGGTACACCTCCTGACCACCGTGGCGGTTGCAGTTCATAATCAGGCGGTATCCCTCGGCGGCAATCCCTTCCTGCTCTGCAATTTTTGCCGCAACGGTCATCATGCGCCCCAGCGCAAGCTCGTGCTCGGCCTTGACGTCATTGGCGGTAGGGATCAGCACGTTAGGAATGATGAGAATATGGGTAGGTGCCTGAGGGGAAATATCGCGAAATGCGGTAACCAGTTCGTCCTGATAAACCACATCCGCCGGAATTTCACGACGAATAATTTTACTGAAAATAGTTTCTTCGGCCATGACCTGTTCCTTGAAGGAGAAAACGGTGATGGGAGTATGAGCGAGGCGCTCATTCGACTCAACCTTCTGAGTGCTTTTCTTTGGTTAAGTGCTGGCCTTTAAAACAAAAAAGGGAGGCTTTCGCCTCCCTTATCGCTCCCCGAACAAACTTAGTTGTTACGGATCCACTCATCCATTTCGGTTTTCAGGTTATCGGACTTGGTGCCGAAGATAGCCTGAACGCCGGAACCTGCGACAACTACACCTGCTGCACCCAGTTTCTTCAGGCCAGCCTGGTCGACTTTAGCAACGTCGGCCACGCTAACACGCAGACGGGTAATACAGGCGTCGAGGTTAGTGATGTTTTCTTTACCGCCGAAAGCGCTAACCAGAGCAGGTGCCATTTCGCTGGTGGCGCCAGCGGTGGTTTCTGCAGTGGCGTCTTCACGACCCGGGGTTTTCAGATCCAGCGCCTTAATCAGTACGCGGAAAATGGTGTAGTACACGATCGCATAGCAAATACCGACAATCGGGAACAACCACAGTTTGCTGCTGTTGCCGCTCAGCACGATGAAGTCAATCAGACCATGCGAGAAGGACGTCCCGTCGCGCATACCCAGCAGAATACAGATTGGGAATGCCAGACCGGCCAGAATCGCGTGAATGATGTACAGGATCGGCGCAACGAACATGAAGGAGAACTCGATTGGCTCGGTAATCCCGGTCAGGAACGAAGTCAGCGCGGCGGAGATCATGATACCGCCCACTTTTGCACGGTTCTCTGGTTTAGCAGAGTGCCAGATAGCAATCGCAGCGGCTGGCAGGCCGTACATTTTGAACAGGAAGCCACCGGACAGTTTGCCCGCAGTTGGGTCGCCTGCCATATAACGTGGGATATCGCCGTGGAACACCTGACCTGCAGCGTTAGTGTATTCACCAATCTGCATCTGGAATGGAACGTTCCAGATGTGGTGCAGACCAAACGGAACCAGGCAACGCTCGATGAAGCCATAGATACCGAATGCTACCACTGGGTTCTGGTAAGCAGCCCACTGAGAGAAGGTCTGGATAGCAGTCCCGATTGGCGGCCAGATGAAGGACAGCACAACGCCGGTGAAGATAGCGGCCAGACCGGAAATGATCGGCACAAAGCGCTTACCAGCGAAGAAGCCCAGATACTCAGGCAGCTTGATACGGTAAAAGCGGTTAAACATGTACGCGGCAATCGCACCGGAGATAATACCGCCGAGAACGCCGGTATCCGCCAGGTGTTTAGCGGCAATTTCTTCCGCCGGAAGATGCAGTACCAGAGGGGCAACCACGGCCATGGTTTTCACCATGATGCCATAGGCTACAACGGAAGCCAGTGCGGAAACGCCGTCGTTGTTAGTGAAGCCCAGCGCTACACCGATAGCGAAGATAAGCGGCATGTTGGCGAAGACAGAACCGCCCGCTTCCGCCATAACGTGGGACACGACGACCGGCAGCCAGCTGAAGTTTGCAGACCCGACGCCCAGCAGGATACCTGCGATAGGCAGTACGGATACTGGCAGCATCAGCGATTTACCCACCTTTTGCAGGTTAGCAAATGCATTCTTAAACATAATAGAGAGTGCTCCTGAGTATTTGTGCTTTTTTTGTACGCATTTACGCATCGAACCGGGGGGAGAACCGGCCCATAAACAGGACATCTAAGTGTCCTTTTATTTATTACGCAGAGTAAAATAAATAACGAAAACTTTGTTTGACGGCTATCACGTTTCTCAGCCAGCCGAGCGAAAAACTTTCATTAATTTACACAACATACGTACAAATGGTTCAAAACGAGCATGCACCGCCCATTTTATGGCGGTGCACTTTACTCGCTTAGGCTATTAATTACGAGCTTTAAAATAACTATGGATTTCAGAGAGATTGCAGGCGGGACAAGGGAATATGGAACAAATCAGTAAAGTTCTGCGTGGTAGCCACCGCCAGTTCTTCCAGCGAAACACCTTTCAAAACGGCCATATACTCCGCCACATCGCGCGTCATTGCCGGCTGATTTTCCTTGCCGCGGTGCGGAACGGGCGCAAGATACGGTGAGTCTGTCTCCACCAGAATTCTGTCCAGCGGTACATAACGCGCCGCATCGCGCAGCTGCTCGGCATTACGGAAGGTCACAATGCCGGAAAAAGAGATATAAAACCCCATATCCAGCAGTTTGGCCGCCGTTTCTCTGTCTTCCGTGAAACAGTGTAGTACCCCTCCGCACTCTGTCACTTTTTCTTCCTGCAGAATGCTCAGGGTATCGGCCCGGGCATCACGGGTATGCACAATCACCGGCTTGTTCAGCTCGCGACCAATGCGAATGTGGTTGCGGAAAGATTCCTGCTGGCGCGGTTTTGTTTCCGGCGTGTAGAAATAATCCAGCCCCGTCTCCCCCATTGCAACTACGCCCGGTTCGGCGGCAAGGCGACGCAGCGCTTCAACGTCATATTCTTCATCCTGGTTCAGCGGATGGACGCCACACGAAAACGCTACGTTATCTCGCTCGCCTACCAGCTCACGCATCCCGCGATAGCCATCAAGCGTTGTGGCGACAGCCAGGCAAAATTTAACGTCCCTTGCGGCGGCTTTGTCCAGAACGTCATCGACGTTTTTATGCAGGGATTGGTAGTCCAGGCCATCAAGGTGGCAGTGTGAGTCAACCAGAAACATAGTAATACTCTTAGAGATGATGTGAGGGAAGCAGTGCGTCGGGCCGGGCCAGACGCTCCCACGTAAGAAGACTTTCTGTGAGCAACAGCTCGCGGTTAACGCCGACCACGTTGAGCAACTCTTCGCGGCAGGTAAACCAGTGGTTTAGCAAGCTTTGCAATACGGCTGGTGAATATCTGGCACTCAGTCTAACCACCAGCGGTTGCATATCGACGTTCGTCAGCCAGGCACCAGCCCCTTGCTGCCATTTAAGGGCATCAACCAGCAGCGCGCAGAGCCAGTGAACGCGGCGGGCTGCGTCCTCGTGATTCAGGGCGGGCAGCAGTGCCAGCATGTTATCCGTCTCAACCGCCTGAACTAACTTCTCGCACAGCTGCTGGCGAACCTTCCATTGTTCCGGCTGCAAGAGTGCCAGTGCGGCGGCGGGTGCACCTGAGCTGAGGCGCAGTGCAGCCTGCAACTCGGCCATAGAGAGACTTATCTCACGCTCGAGCCATGCCAGAGAAAAACGTTCATCCGGTGGCGCAAGGTGCCAGTAAAGGCAGCGGCTGCGCAACGTCGCAGGTAAATGCGCGGGTTCACGGCTGCTCAGAAAGAACCAGGTATTTTTCGGCGGCTCTTCCAGCGTCTTCAGCAGCGCATTCGCCGCGGCTTCGGTGAGCATATCGGCGTCTTTAAGCCAGACAACTTTGGCCCCGCCCTGCTGGGCGTGACCATACAGCTTCTCGGTAATGACGCGAACCACATCGATCCCGAGGCTGGATTTGCCCTTTTCTACCTCAAGGGAGTAGCTGTCGGGATGCGTTCCCGCCTGCATCAGCTGGCAGCTATGGCAGCGGCCGCAGCTTTTGTTGCCCTCCGGACTCTGGCACATTAGCCAGCGGCACAGGGCATAGATTAACGCGTCGTCCCCCAGCCCAGGCAGAGCATGAACCAACAGAGCATGATGTCCGCGGCCGGCCTGATAGTGGCCGATAAGCTGCTCGAATGCGCCGCGTAGCCACGGATACCATTTCACTATTTTTGCTCCCGGAACCAGCTCAGAACGGCCTCGCGCACGGCCAGGGAAACATCCTCCAGCGGACGGGTTGCATCAATGGTTTTGATGCGGCTGTCGCTGTTTGCCAGCTCCAGATAGCGAGCACGAGTACGGTTAAAGAAGTCGATAGACTCCTGTTCAATGCGGTCAAGCTCGCCGCGCGCGCGGGCACGCGTCAGCCCGACTTCCGGCGTGACGTCCAGATAGATTGTTAAGTCAGGATAAAAATCCCCCAGCACCGTGTTGCGAAGCGCCATCAGCAAATTCTGGTCAATTTGACGCCCCCCCCCCTGATACGCCTGGGTTGAGAGATCGTGGCGGTCGCCAATCACCCAGCTACCTCGCGCCAGTGCGGGTTTGATCACCGTTTCAACAAGCTGGATGCGTGCCGCATAAAACATCAGCACCTCGGCTTTGTCCGTGACTTTCTCATCGCCAATACCGGCGTTATTGAGCGTTAGCTCGCGCAGTCGCTCGGCAAGGGGCGTGCCGCCGGGCTCGCGTGTGAAAACCAGCTCGCTGATACCCAGCTCTTTTAACGTCGCCACTACCACGTTATGGGCGTTGGTTTTGCCGGCACCTTCCAGTCCTTCGATGACGATAAATTTACTGTCCATTCTTATCCTTGAGAGCTTTGATATACACCTGCACCGCCTTGTTATGGCTGGCCAGGTTAGTGCTAAAGGTATGGCCACCCTTACCGTCAGCAACAAAATAGAGATACGGCGTTTTCGCCGGATGCGCCGCCGCCTGCAAAGACGCCTCGCTCGGCACGGCAATCGGGCCCGGCGGCATGCCGCTAATCACATAAGTGTTATAAGGTGTCGGGGTCTCGAGATCTTTGCGCGTTAGCTTACCATTATAGCTTTCCCCCATCCCGTAGATAACGGTGGGGTCGGTTTGCAGGCGCATGCCGATACGCAGGCGATTAATAAAGACGGAAGCGACCCGATCGCGCTCCCCGGCAACGGCGGTCTCTTTTTCAATAATCGAGGCCATGGTGACCAGATCGTTTTCGGTTTTGTACGGTAAGCCATCAACTTTACTCTCCCACGCCTGCGACACGGCCTTCACCATTTTTTGATGAACGCGCTTAAGAAGCGCAACGTCGGTGGTATTGGCGGTGTACATCCATGTGTCAGGATAGAACCAGCCTTCAACCCATTCCGGGTGCTCAAATTTAAGCATTTCCGCCACGGTCGCATAGCTGTCGTCTTTGAGCGTGTGCTGAATATAGGGCGCTTCACGCAGCTGCTCCAGCAAATCACTGAGGCGCATCCCTTCCACAAAACGCAGCGGGAACTGGGCCTCTTTTCCGCTGGCCAGCAGGCGCAGCATGTCGGTGACCGTCATGCCCGGCGTGAGGCGATAGGTACCCGCCTTAAATTTCGCCAGCTCAGGCTCTATGCGCAGCAGCCACTGGAAGACTCTTGGGCGCGTAATCAGCTTCTCATCATAAAGCTGAGTCCCTAGCGCCAGGCGTCCTGTACCCTGCTTCAGGGTGAAAATGGTTTCCTGTTTGACAGGCAGTGGCGCTTTGGCCAGCTGGCGTACCTTCCACATGCCTGCCCCGGCGGCAATTCCCAGGACAACCAGCAAAACAAGAAAGAAACGAAACATCTTTTTCATCGGCAATCGGTTACTCACAAAGTGGGGCTAAAAAATAGTAAAGCTCACGCGATGTATAGCGCCAGGTCTGAGCCTGATTAACCGGCACAATCGGCATCAACGCGTTGCAAATGATGACTTCATCCGCATCGGCCAGGATTTCCGGCCCTTCACTGACTTCACGTACCCGCCATGGGGAGTCGTTGAGATACGACATGATGCGTTGACGCATGGTTCCATTGACGCCCGCGCCATCGATACGCGGCGTGTAGACGTCATATCGCTTGCGCCAGAATAAATTAGCCGCACAGCATTCCACCAGGCTCCCTTCGCTGTCAAGAACCAGAGCCTCATGGGCTTCCGTCTGTTCAAGATGCGTGCGGATCAGCACCTGCTCAAGTCGATTAAGGTGTTTTATGCCCGCTAATGCTGGGTTGATCCCCAACCGCACCGGGCTAAGGGCCAAAGTGACCCCCTGCTCACGCCAGGCCGGGTAAAATGCAGGATAAGGGGAAATAGAAAGTATGCGCGTTGGCTGCGTACAGTTTGAGGCGCTATAGCCGCGCCCGCCGGCCCCACGAGAAATAATCACCTTCAGAACGGCACGGGATTCGGATGCTGCCAGCATAGTCATCTCTTCGTTGAGCCTGCCCCAGTCAACCGGCGCGATCGTCAGCGTCTCGCAGGCCTGCCGTAGCCGCCGAAGATGGTCGGCCTGAAAGCGAACAGTCCCGTCCACTACGCTTGCTGTGGTAAAGCAGCCATCGCCAAACTGAATCGCCCGGTCGTTCACCGGTAGCGTGTTTTGCGGTTGGCCGTTGATCAGGTACATAGGGATTCCTCACGATACGGAGCAGTAAGGTTGCCAGAGGGATGAGCGGGCGACAAGCGGGGAATTCTGAACAGCAAAATGGCCCGCAAGCGGGCCATTTTTAAGCGACGGTTAGATCTTTTTAAAGATCAGGGAACCGTTGGTGCCACCGAAACCGAAGGAGTTACACAGCGTGTACTCCATACCGCTAACCTGGCGAGCTTCGTGTGGAACAAAGTCCAGGTCGCAGCCAACATCCGGGTTATCGAGGTTGATAGTTGGCGGAACAGCCTGGTCGCGCAGCGCAAGGATTGAGTAGATGGATTCTACCGCCCCTGCCGCGCCTAACAGGTGGCCAGTCATCGATTTGGTTGAGCTCACCAGCACACGGCTGGCATCAGCGCCAAAGATAGACTTAACCGCCTGCGTTTCGGCTTTGTCGCCTGCTGGCGTCGAGGTACCGTGGGCGTTGACGTAGCCAATCTGCCCAGCAGAAACACCCGCATCACGCAGAGCGTTTTCCATCGCCAGCGCAGCACCTGCACCGTTTTCTGGTGGAGAAGTCATATGGTAAGCATCACTGCTCATACCAAAACCAACAACTTCTGCATAAATTTTCGCGCCGCGTTTTTTCGCGTGTTCGTACTCTTCCAGCACAATAACGCCTGCGCCATCACCAAGTACAAAACCGTCACGATCTTTATCCCACGGGCGGCTTGCCGCTTGAGGGTTATCGTTACGGGTAGACAATGCGCGAGCCGCGCCAAAGCCACCCACACCCAACGGGCTACTGGCTTTCTCTGCGCCACCGGCCAGCATCACATCGGCATCATTGTAGGCAATAATACGCGCCGCATGACCGATATTGTGCACACCAGAGGTACAAGCCGTGGCAATGGAAATACTCGGACCACGCAACCCCAGCATAATGGTCAGATGGCCTGCCACCATGTTAACAATGGTTGAGGGGACGAAGAATGGGCTGATCTTACGCGGACCACCGTTAACTAACGAGCTGTGGTTCTCTTCGATAAGAGTCAGGCCACCAATACCAGAGCCAATTGCAGCGCCGATACGAGTCGCATTTTCTTCCGTTACTTCCAGACCAGAATCCTGCATGGCCTGAATGCCAGCAACAATTCCATATTGAATGAACTCATCCATCTTGCGCTGATCTTTGCGCGAGATGATGTCTTCACAGTTAAAATCCTTTACTAAGCCAGCAAATTTCGTTGCATAGGCGCTAGTATCGAAATGGTCGATCAGGCTGATGCCACTCTGACCGGCAAGGAGAGCTTTCCAGGTAGACTCTACGGTATTGCCGACAGGAGACAA